>NZ_JCAPET010000006.1:0-145001 GCF_059735245.1 Gorillibacterium sp. sgz306347 | reverse complement strand
CGAATAAGCGCTGTGGCAACCGTTAGCCACCCATGCCCCGGCGGGCACCACAGACTATGAAGCTGCGTTATTTTCAGGGTAGATTCTGACGCGCTGTATTACCCCACAGTTAATCGAGGCACGTTAATAGTCCGAGCAGAGTTCGGGCGTCGGCAAAGCGGAGAATGTGGAGGGCAGGACGGCTAGACGGCAGGACGGCTTGTCGCGCCAAGTGGACAACTTCCTCTCCTACGTGGATAGCACGTAAGGGACTCTGATTGAAGCTCCCCACTAATAAAAGGCATAGGAGACTCTGATCAAGCTCGCATTGATAAAGGTATACGAGACTCTGATTAAGCCAGCACTGATCAAGGAAGAATTCGAGCATTGAAGTTAAAGTCCGGAATCTTGAGCTGGAATTGGAGTCCGGATATTTAGCTGGGCGGAGTATGGGTTTCGAGTTTGATTTGGAGTGGGTTTGGTGTTTGAGTTGAAGTTTGATTTCGGTTTGATTGGGAAGTGTGGTTTGGTGCTTGAGTTGAAGTTGGGGTTGGAGCGTGGTTTGGAGTCTGGATGTTGCACCTGGATTAGAATCTGGACCTTGTGTTAGGATTTGAACCCGGGTCTTAAGGTAGGGCCGGTGTTAGGATAACGGATTCACGCTCCGCCGGCCCCCTTGACACCTAAGAAGTGTCGTATGCCCATGGACATGCTGATAGAGCGAACAGAAGACGCAAAAAAACCGGCTCCAGGCAAGTGCAGCATTTGCCTGGAGCCGATTTCCTTTTGCGTCAGAGGACCGTTCAGTTCTCCAAGGAAATTAGCCTTGGACCGTCTCTGCTGCTGCGGTGCGAACAGCGCCGCATGCAAAGTTTAAGCGTTCAGCAGGTATTGGTTCACGACGGCGCGGATCAGCTCCAGGCGGCCGGATTTGTTGACGATCGGTTTGTTTTGCAGCGCGTAGGCTTCCAGCGACTTGAAGTCCGCTTTGCCTGCCACGATGTCGGCGCCGATGCCGGATTTGAAGGACTCGTATTTTTCGTCGAGAATGTTGTCCAACGCCTTGTCTTCGATCAGCTTGGCGGAAACCACCAGGCCGCGGGCGAAGGCGTCCATGCCGGCGATATGGGAGTAGACCACGTCGATCGGCTCGAAGGATTGACGGCGGACTTTGGCGTCGAAGTTGACCCCGCCGCGGCCGAGGCCGCCTTCGTTGTTCAGGATTTCGTACATCGCCAGCGTGGTCGAATAGAGGTCGGTCGGGAACTCGTCGGTGTCCCAGCCCAGCAGCATGTCGCCCTGGTTGGCGTCAATGGAGCCGAGCGCGCCGTTGATTCTCGCCACGCGCAGCTCGTGCTCGAAGGTGTGGCCGGCAAGCGTTGCATGGTTGGCTTCCAGGTTCAGCTTGAAGTGCTTGAGCAGGTCGTATTTTTGCAGGAACGAAAGCGACGTCGCGGCGTCGAAATCGTATTGGTGCTTGGTCGGCTCTTTCGGCTTCGGCTCGATCAGGAATTGGGCGTCAAAGCCGATTTCCTTCGCGTAGTCGACGGCCATGTGCATGAAGCGGGCCATGTTGTCGAGCTCCAGCGCCATGTCGGTGTTCAGCAGGGATTCGTAGCCTTCGCGGCCGCCCCAGAACACGTAGTTTTGAGCGCCCAGCTCTTTGCCGTGCTCCAGCGCTTTCTTCACTTGGGCGGCGGCGTAAGCGTATACGTCGGCGTTGCTCGTTGTGGAGGCGCCGTGCACAAAGCGCGGGTTGGTGAACATGTTTGCTGTGTTCCAAAGCAGCTTTTTGCCGGAGGTTTTCATATGCTCCTGGATGAGGGCGACGATTTCGTCCAGGTTCTTGTTCGTTTCCTGCAGCGTGTCGCCTTCCGGCGCGATGTCGCGGTCATGGAAGCAGAAGAAGTCGGCGTCCAGGATGTTCAGAAGCTCGAAGTTGGCTTCGACGCGGGCTTTCGCCAGATCCATGCCGCTGAAGCGGTCGTAGCCGCGCTTCATGGTGCCGACGCCAAACGGATCGCTGCCGTTATAAGTATAAGAGTGCCAGTAAGCGACGGCGAAGCGGAGGTGCTCGCGCATCGTTTTGCCCAGGATGACTTGGTCGGGGTTGTAGTGTTTAAACGCAAGCGGATTCGTCGATTCCTTGCCTTCGTACTTGATTTTGTCCACATTGCCGAAATAGCTCATGTTTTTCCCTCCGGAAACAGATATGGTAGAGCCTGCGTTCCCGTCAGCCGAGCCGAAGAAACGCTTTCATCCCCACTATACCACTCCTTTTTCACTTTGTAAATTCATTGAACTAACAAAGGGGAGAAATTTCGCCGCATCCATGATAAAATCAGAAAAAAAGGCTAGGGGCAAAAATGAAGCAGACCGGCGATTTGTATCTGATGAAAAAACTGAATAAATCGATCGTCCTGGAGCTGATCCGCAAGCAGTCGCCGATTTCGCGGGCGCGTATCGCGGAGCAGACGGGGCTGACCAAGGCAACCGTTTCGACGCTGGTGACCGAGCTGATGGAAAGCAGCCTGGTTTACGAGATTGGAGCGGGCCAGTCGCGGGGCGGACGAAAACCCGTCATGCTGATGTTCAACGCCGCCGCGGGCCATGTCGTAGGGGTTGATCTCGGCAACGACTGGATCACGTCCGTTTTGACGGATTTAAACGGCGGCATTCTCGACGAAGCGACGGTGCGCCACGACAACACCGATCCGGATAAGGCTATCCGGGTGCTGAAGGAGGAGATCGGCCGGCGGATCGCCGCCGCCCCCGAAAGCCCGTACGGCGTCGTCGGCATCGGCGCAGCGGTGCCGGGATTCAGCGACGAAGCGGGCAGCATTCTGTTCGCGCCCAATTTGGGATGGGAAAACGTGGACCTGCCGTCTCGGATCGAAGAGAGCTTTGGCATTCCGGTTTCGATCGAAAACGAAGCCAACGTCGGGGCGCTTGGCGAAAAACGCTACGGGAGCGGATCGGCGGACGTCTCCAGTCTGGTATACGTCAGCATCGGTTCGGGGATCGGGACCGGCATATTGTTCCGGGATGAACTGTACCGGGGCGCATCCGGCTTCTCGGGCGAGCTCGGCCATATTTCCATCCACCATGACGGCAAGCCGTGCCGCTGCGGAAATTCCGGCTGCTGGGAGCTTTATGCGTCGGAGCAGGCTTTGATGGAGGAAGCCCATCGGGTTTACGCGGATGAAGACTTGAGCTTTGACGGGCTTTTGCAAAAAGCGGAGGACGGGGATGGGGAGGCGGAGCGGCTGTTCCGGCAGGCGGGCCGCTACCTCGGCATCGGCCTCGTGAATATCGTAAACGGGTTCAACCCGGAGGCGATTGTGCTGGGGGGCCGGCTTGCGCGGGCAAAACGCTGGCTGGAAGCGCCGATGATGGACGTGCTGAACGGACGGACGCTTCCTTATCCGCGCGCGGGGCTTACGGTCCGCTTTTCGGAGCTGGGCAGCCGGGCGACTGTGCTTGGAGCGTGCTCCATCGCCATCACGCGCTTTTTTGCTTCCACCAAAGTCACCCTCGATTAACGGAAAAAAAGCAAAAAGGCAGCGCAAACCGGGGAGGTTTGGCTGCCTTTTTAGGCTGCTTTTATTTAACGCCGAGACGCATCCGGTACCCGAAGCGAATCGTTTGAACGCGGCCGCCGAAAACCCGCTCCGCCGTTTCCCGCAGATAAGCAATGTCTCCGTCCAAATCGGAAAGACCCCGCTTCAGCACGGCTTGCACGCCTCCCTGGCTAAGCGCCAGTCCGGCATAACGCTCGCTGTCGCAGGGCTCGTCGTGATGAAACACGATTTCCCGAGCAAACCGGAAGCAGCCGCTTTCCCGGATGCGGTCCAGGTGGCCGTTTTTGTCGCGGCTGTTGACCCGTTCGGCGGGCGGCGTATGCTCGTCAACCAGTTGGTTGGCTTTCGAGATCAGCCGGTTGTAGGCATCCTCGACCGTCCAGTGAATAACAGGCGGCCAATCGCAGTCGTAGACTGCAAATACGCCGCCCTCCTTCAGGACGCGCACCGCTTCCCGGATCGTGCTTACCGGCTCCATCCAGTGAAACGATTGCGAGCAGGTCACCGCATCGGCGCATGCGTCGGGGAGATCCAGAGCGTTGGAATACCCCTCCCGAAAAGTAACGGACGGAAACGACTCGGCCGCTTTCTTTCTGGAAACGCCCAGCATGTCCCCGTTTGGATCAATCCCGATGATGCGGTCGGCTTTGCCGGCCCACAGAAACGTGGACAAGCCGGTCCCGCAGCCGACATCCGCGACGAGTCCGGGGCGCCGGCCGAGATAGCCCGTGAGAATTTCCGTCACGGCCTCCGGCGCTTCAGGGCGGTAACGGTCGTACAATTCGGCGAATCCGTTGAAGCGGTCGACATTGCTTTGCAAATTTCCTTCCGGAATCATGGAACGCCCTCCTGTGCCGTTTTCTGTTCATTCCGATTATAAGGCGGCTGACGGGGGCCATCAACCCGGCGCGGAAAACAGTGCGGGTATGCTATACTGAACGGGTGGTTTTCATAAAATTTGGAGATGAGCGACTTGGAACTTTTATTGGCCGTACATGGAATGGTCAAGCGTTATCCGGGCGTTCGCGTGCTGGAGCAAGTTGACTTTGAGCTGAAAAGGGGAGAAAGCGTCGCTTTGGTCGGCCGCAACGGAACCGGCAAGAGCACCCTGCTGCGCATTCTGGCGGATTTGGAGAAGCCGACGGCGGGCGGGGTAGAATGGGGCGGCGGCAAAGGGCGGCCGGTCATCGGGTATGTGCCCGACCGGTTTTCCAAGGTTCGGTTTACTCCGGTCGAATACTTGCAGGCCATGGGCAAAATGAGAGGAATGCGCGAACCCCGGCTCGGGGAACGTATCGATGAACTGCTTGAGCTGGCCATGCTGACGCACGCCGGGGACCGGCGGGTCAATACGTTCTCCAAGGGAATGCTGCAAAAAGTCGCCATCCTGCAAGCCCTGCTGGAAACGCCCGACCTGCTTTTGATGGACGAGCCTTTTTCCGGGCTTGACGAGGCATCCGAGCGGGATATCATCCGTCTTCTGCTGGAGCTCAGGAGCGGAGGCATCGGCCTGCTGTTTTCCTGTCACGAACGGAGGACGGTGGAAGGCTTGGCGGACCGCGTGCTGGAGCTTCGGGAAGGACGGCTTGCGGAATCGGCTGAAGCCGACCGGCCGAGCCGCGCTTATCTGCTGGTGGAAGCGGCGGGCGTATCGGCGGAAAGGCTCGTTCAAGCGTTGGCGGGAGAAGGGCCGCAGAACACCATGGCCCAACCGGCAGGCGCAGCGGATGAAAGCGTCCGGCTGCCGGCGGAATGGCGCCGGTTGACGCGCACCGCGGCGGGTGTCCGCTTTGAGGTTGAAGAAGGAGCGAGCGACGACGCGATCCTGACGGTCATCCGGCTGGGCGGCTCCATTCGTTCGGTTCGGCCGCTGACGGCAGCTTCCGGCAGCGGAGACCGCCAGGTGAAGGAGGCGGCGACATGCTGACGTTGATCGGCTATCTGCTGAAGGATTTTAATCGCTCGCACCGCTATCTGGCGCCCTCCGTCTTTTATGTCGTGCTGGTGGCCTGGATTTATTCCCTGACGCCGAATCCCGAAATGGAGAGCTATGCGGCGACTTCCATGCTCCTGTATGTATTCGGCGCTTGGCTCTGCCTGAACTTTGCGGGAACCGAGCCCCGGGTGCAGCGCTCTTTGACCGCCCTTCATGCGGGCGGGAGGGTACGCTACGAATTGGGGCGGCTGGCTGCTTTTTGGCTTCCCTGCGCCTTGCTTTCAGCCTTCGCGGTGTTGTACCCTGTGTTGCGGGGCTCTTTTGGCGAGCCGACGACCTGGGCGAACGTCACACGGGGACTTCTGGGGCATTTGGGCGTATCCGCCCTGGCGGCGGCCGTCGTCTGGCTGGCGCAGCGGGTTTATGAAGGGCAGCACGCTGGCCTGCTGACCTGGATCAGCTTGCCCGTAATCCTTGGAATCGGCGGCAAAGGCGTTGTCAATCTGCTGCCGGAAGGGTTGTCCTTTCTCGGCTGGCTTCTGCCGCCCGCCTTCCGCGTTTCGGACGCGTTAATGAATGCGGACCGCTACAGCGCCGGCTGGCAGGCGGTCAGCTACCTGTCGCCTTTCGCTTATGCCGCCGTTTTGGCTGTCCTCGGCCTGCTTCCCTGGCTGCTGGCTTCCCATTCGGCCGGGCATGTTAAAAAACAACGATAGAAGAGGTTTCCATGCTGGTTACAACATCTTATTATGCAACGGACGAAACGATACAAAAAGCCCGGCAGCTTGCCGGGAAAGCCGGCGCGCGCTGGGTCAGCCGCCGGAGCGACTCGCTGCCGGACCTGCGCCGAAAATACGGCGAACAGGGCATTTTGCTCCTGACCGAAGAAAAGCTGCTGTATTATCCCGTGTCCGGCGAGCCGGTCTATTTTCATCCGAGCACCGGATATATTCGCGTAAAGCGAATGACAAAAGGCGAAAGCGATCCGCTCGTCGACATTTCGGAGGCCGCGCCGGGGGACCGGGTGCTTGACTGCACGGCGGGCCTCGGCAGCGACGCCATCGTATTCGCCCATGCCGTCGGCGGCGAAGGACGGGTGACCGCCCTTGAGAGCGAGGCCGTTTCCGTCATTTTGCTGGAGGACGGGCTGGCGACATACCGGGCGAAGCTTGCAGCCCTCAATGAGGCGTTAAAGCGGATCGAGGTTGTCCACGCCGATCATCTCGACTACCTGCGCGGCCTGCCGGACAAGAGCTATGACATCGTGTACTTCGACCCGATGTTCCGCATTCCGGTCGAGGAGTCGAGCGCCATTTCGCCTTACCGGGATATCGCCAACCCCGCGCCGCTTGCGGCGGAATCGGTGGAGCACGCCAAGCGGGTGGCCCGCAAATGCGTGGTGCTCAAGGAGCACCGGGACAGCCCCGAATACGAGCGGCTGGGCTTCGTCAAACGCCGGTCCCGGACCAAAATCGCTTACGGGGTGATCCGCCTATGAGCGCAAAAGCTACCGACGGCAGCCGTCCGCCGCTGCTGGTTTTGCTCGGTCCGACCGCAGTCGGCAAAACGGGCCTCAGCATCGCCGTCGCCAAAAAGTGGAACTGCGAGATCATCTCCGGCGATTCGATGCAGGTATACCGGGGGATGGACATCGGCACGGCGAAAATCACCCCGGAGGAAATGGAAGGCGTGCCGCATCACTTGATCGACATTGTGGACCCCGACCAGCCGTTTTCCGCCGCGGATTTTCAGACGCGGGTCAGCCGGCTGATCGAAGACATCGCTTCGCGCGGCAAGCTTCCTTTTCTGGTGGGCGGGACCGGGCTTTATATTGAATCCCTGCTGTACCGCTACGAGTTTGCCGAGATCGGCGGCGACGAGGCGTTCCGCGCCAAAAAACAGGCCTTTCTGGAACGGTATGGCGAGGAGGCGCTACACGCCGAGCTTCGGGCGGCCGACCCGGCGACGGCGGAGCGGCTCCATCCGAACGACACGCGCCGCGTGATCCGGGCGCTGGAGGTGCTGCATCTGACCGGCATGCCCTGGTCGGAGCATTTGGCCCGCCAGAAAAAGGAGTCGCCGTACCGGTTCTGCCTGATCGGGCTTACAATGGACCGCGCGCGGCTGTATGCAAGGATCAACGAGCGGGTGGATGCGATGATCGCGGACGGACTCGTGGAGGAGGTGCGGGCTCTTCTGGCGAAAGGCTACGACGAAGGCCTGGTTTCCATGCAGGGACTCGGCTACAAGGAGATCGCCGCATACCTGAAGGGGCGGACAACCCTGGAAGAAGCGGTGGAATTATTGAAGCGCGACACCCGCCGGTTTGCCAAGCGGCAGCTCTCCTGGTTCCGCCATATGAAGGAGATCGAGTGGGTGGATGTCGGGGTCCACGAAAACTTTTCCAAGCAAATGCGTGTGATTGATGCTATAATAGCAGGAAAGATCACATGCTACAGAGAAGAAGACCGTGAATTATTCCCGGGTGACAGTTGATATCAGGAAAGGGGATCATTAATGAACAAGTCGATCAATATCCAGGATAATTTCTTGAATTCCTTGCGGAAAGAAAGCATCCCGGTTACCGTGTACCTGACCAACGGCTTCCAGATTCGAGGCCTTGTCAAGGCGTTTGACAACTTCACGATCATCATTGACAGCGAAGGGCGCCAGCAAATGGTGTACAAGCACGCCATCTCGACGTTTACGCCTCTTCGTTCGGTCTCCTTTATGCCGGACAACAGTTCGGACGGGCAGTAAGCCGGCCGCAGACTGAGAAAGTGTTACCCGGAGCAACCCGTTCGCCAGCGAGAGGGTTGTTCTTTTCTTTTTGCCCGAATTTGAAACAAAAAGCCGGTTTGAATCGTATAGGTAGTGGGTTGTCAGAGAGAAAAGGGGGAAGAGAGATGGCGAACCGGAGAACGCCGGCACAGAAGCCGGCCCGCAAAAAACGCTTCAACCGGAAGCGTCTGCTCGTCTGGATGGCCGTAGCGGTTGCCCTTGCCATAGTCATCGGACTGGCGGGGTATGTGGCCATTCTGTACAACGGCCAACGGCAGCTGGCCGCCAATGAGAACAAGTTTGTCATGGATCAGGCATCGATCATATATGACCGCAACGGCAACGAAGCCATGAAGCTGGTCGTGGCGGAAGGAAACCGAGAAATCGCCTCGTACGACGAATTCCCGGCTTACCTGGTGGACGCATTCGTCGCTACCGAGGACCAGCGGTTTTGGGATCACAGCGGGGTCGATCCGTGGGCGATCGGACGCGCGCTCGTCAAGGATATCATCGCCCGCAAAGCCGTTGAAGGCGGCAGCACGATTACCCAGCAGCTGGCCAAAAACATGTTTTTGAACGCGGACAAAACCTTTTTCCGGAAAGGGACGGAAATGTCCATCGCGATGGCGCTCGAGGAGAAGTTCGACAAGAAGACCATCATGGAAATGTACCTCAACCGGATTTTCTTCGGCAACCGTTCCTGGGGCGTCAAAACGGCGGCCAAAACGTATTTCGGCGTCGACGATCTGAAGGACCTGGAGCTTTGGCAGGCGGCGACGCTTGCGGCAATGCCCAAAGCGCCTTCCGTTTACAACCCGATCAAGAACCCGGACAAGTCGCTGCAGCGCCGCCAGGTGGTTTTGACTTTGATGTACAATCAGGGGTATATTACCAAGGAGCAGATGGACGAAGCGTACAACGTTGAGTACGTTCCTCCGAAGTCGGTAGCCGACAAGGAAGAAGGAACGGATTACGCTTTCGATACCTTCAAGGATTACGTGATTGAAGAAGCGTACGAAAAATACGGCATCGAGGAAGACCGGCTGTCGAGAGGCGGCTACAAAATCTACACGACGCTGGAGCCGAACGCCCAAAAGATTATGGACGCGGCCTACAAGAACAACGAGCTGTTCCAGGAAGACATGAACGGCGAGAAAATGCAGAGCAGCATGGTCATCCTCGACAACGCCACCGGCGGCGTCGTGGCCATGATCGGCGGACGCGATTATCAGTCGAAAATGACCTTCAACCGGGCGATCAACGGCGCCCGCTCGCCGGGCTCCTCCATTAAGCCGCTTGTCGTCTACGCGCCGGCGCTGGAAACGGGCAACTACAACGCCAATTCCCAGCTTCCGGACGAACCGATGGACTTTAACGGCTACAAGCCGCGGAACTATGACGGCAAGTACGAGGGAACGGTAACCCTGACCAACGCGGTGAAAAGGTCGAAAAACGTCTCGGCCGTCGCCCTGCTGAGCGACATCGGCGTCAAGACGGGGAAAGACTTTGCAAGCAAGCTCGGCATCCAGTTCGACAAAAACGACAACAACCTGGCCATTGCGCTCGGCGGGATGACGCACGGCGCCTCCGCTCTGCAAATGGCGCAGGCCTACAGCTCGTTCCCGAACGACGGGATGCTCCGGGAAGCGCATGCGATCACCGAAATCAAAACCGTCGACGACGAGACGGTCGCTTCCTTTAAGGGCAAGGCCGACCAGGTCATGAAGAAAGAAACGGCGCAGGAAATGACCCGCATCCTGCAAACCGTCGTCGAACCGGGCGGAACGGGAACGAGAGCGGCCATGAACCGGCCTGTCGCAGGCAAGACGGGCTCCACGCAGCTTAACATTTCCGGTCTGGAGAAATACAACACCGACCTTTGGTTTGCCGGTTATACGCCGGAATGGACAGCGGCGGTATGGATGGGCTTTGACAAGACCGACAAAGACCATTACATCACCATTTCCAGCGGCAGCGCGGCGGCGATCTTCAAGGCCGTTATGGAGCAGGCGCTGGCCGAATATCCGGTAAAAGGCTTCGATCTTCCCGAATCGGAGGCGCCGACGCCGGAGACGTCGCAGGAAGCGGCCATTTCCGATCTGAGCGCGACGCTCGTGCCCGAAACGACCCGTGTCCGCCTAGCCTGGACGCCGGCCGGCGACGAGAAGGCCTTCCGTTTGTTCCGCAAGGAAGCGGCCGAGGCGGACTTTACGCTCCTGCAGGAGCTTTCCGGCGCGACAAGCTTTGAGGACGCCACGGCGCTCCCCGGCGGCGTGTACGAATATTACGTCGTTCCGTTTGAACCGTCCACGGGAGAGGAAGGGGTCCAATCGAACGTGGCGCAGGCAACCATTCCGAACGAGTCGGACCTCCAGTCTCCGTCCCCGTCCGAATCGCCGTCCGCCTCTCCTTCGGAGAGCCCGACCGGAACGCCTGGCGCAGGAGAGGAAGCGACGCCAACGCCGTCCGAGACGCCGGTGACGGAGGAAACGCCGCAAACCGAACCGACGCCCAGCCCGACCGGGTCACAGGGCGATCAAAATCCTTCGCCGACGCCTGCCGACAGCGGAGCCCCGCAGGGCTCTCCCGCCTCGCAGGAAGAGGCGAGCCCGCCGGCGGCGTAGCAGGAAAGAAAACAAGAGGGGGCCGGATGCGGCCCCTTTTGTTTTGCAGGTTATTTTAGAAAAGGAGTGAAATGGATGTCGTTTATCCCGCGGCGCACAGCGATTTTTTCTCTGCTTGCGGCCATGCTGCTTGTCTCGGCATGCGGCAACGCCGAAAAGGAAACAGGGGGCAGCTGGTCCAAGCCCCCGGAAATGGCCATTGATGAGAACAAAAGCTACGAAGCAAAGTTTGAAACGGACAAAGGCTCGTTTACCATCGAGCTGTTTGCGAAAGACGCGCCTCAGACCGTAAACAATTTTGTGTTTCTGGCGCGAAACGAATTTTACAACGGAGTAACCTTTCACCGCGTGATCGAGGAGTTCATGGTCCAAGCCGGCGATCCGACCGGTACGGGAATGGGCGGCCCGGGTTATACCATTCAGGACGAGCTGGATGGTCCGCACAAGTACGAGCCCGGGATCGTGGCGATGGCAAAGTCGACTCAGCCGAACAGCGCAGGCAGCCAGTTCTTTATCTGCACCGGAGCGGCAAGCGAAAATCTAAACTTGCAGCCCGATTACCCGATCTTCGGCCGCGTGATCTCCGGGATGGAGACGGTGCAGGCGATTGCCGCAGTGCCGGTAGGGATAAATGATAGGGGCGATGAACAAAGTAAACCGCTGGAGCCTGTCACGATCCAATCCATCGAAATCACCGAACGCTGAACAACGGGAGAGAGCCGAGATGGACCAGAAAAAGCGCTGTTTGCTGATTCACGGTTTTACCGGCGGTCCTTATGAAATCCAGCCTTTGGCGGAGCATTTGTCCCGCCGCGGGTGGACGTGCGAAACGCCGGTTCTGAAGGGGCACGGCGGCGATCTCCGCCACTTGAAGCCGGTCCGGCACAGAGACTGGATCCGGGATGCGGAACATGCGGCCGAGCAGCTGTGCCGGGGCGGAGAGCCGTTTGATCTGGTCGGCTTCTCCATGGGCGGTTTGCTCGCGTCTCATCTGGCCAACCGGTTTCCGGTGCGGCGTCTGGTTTTGCTCAATGCGGCGGTCATTTACCTCAGTCCGGGCCGCTTCGCCGCCAACCTGGTGGAGCATTTGCTGAAACGCGAACCGGCTTACTATCTTCACAAAAACCGGACGCCGCTTTCCGCCGTTGTCGAATTTGTCCGGCTAGTCCGGAGGCTGCGGCCGGAAATCGCTTCGATTCGCGTCCCGACAATGATTGTTCAAGGGCAGCGGGACCAGATTGTCCATCCCGCCAGCGCGCGCTACCTGATGCGGCGGATTCCCGGAGAAAAAGAGCTGCACCTGTTCCCGCGTTCCCGCCACCTGATTTGCCTTGACTGCGAAAGCCTGGAGCTTTTTGGACAGGTGGAGGAATTTTTGACGCGCGGCTGAAAAACCGGAACCCGCGAACCCTTTCTGGGCTCCCGCGTATACTGCTATCACCTGAGCGCGCGAGCGGAGCCGGGGGAGGGATTCCTTCGGCTTTCGTTTTCCGCCGGCTGTTCTGCCAGAGACCGGGAGAAGCATATGCCCGTCCGGCGCAGCAGACGCCGCGCGCTTCCGAAAGGAGTGGCGAACCGCGTGAGCCTGTATGAAAAAACCGCCGTCCCGGCGCCAAAAGGGCGTTCCTCCCGCATCCGCATTTTGCTGCAAAATCCGGGTCCCATTGAAACGGAAACGCCCGACGCCCGGCCTCTGACCGATGCGGCTTCGTCGCCCGGCCCTTTTGCGGACATGATGCGCGAATTCGACCGGATGGTAGGACTTGATTCCGTCAAAGAGCTGATGTACGAAATGTACGCGATGCTTGCCGTCAAAAGGCTTCGGGAGGAAGCCGGCTTGAATGCCGCGCCCCAGGTCTATCACATGGTGTTTACGGGAAACCCGGGAACGGGCAAAACGACGGTGGCCCGGATGGCCGCAAAGCTGTTTCAGGACATGGGCGTGCTGGCCAAAGGCCACCTGGTGGAGGCGGAACGGGCCGATCTGGTCGGCGAATACATTGGCCATACGGCCGTGAAAACCCGCGAGCTGATCCGCAAGTCGCTGGGCGGCGTGCTTTTTATCGATGAAGCCTACAGCCTGGCTAGAGGCGGGGAAAAGGACTTCGGCAAAGAAGCGATCGATGCGCTGGTCAACGCCATCGCACCGCAAATACGAATGACGCGGCTCCCGCTCCGGCGGCGGGCCATTTTTCGTCTCCGCTGCATATTTTCGGCACAACGCCGCATACTGATTAGAGTTGGGGTTATCCCCGGCCAATTACAAGTTGGAGGGAATCGGATTCATGACGAACGGAACTGTCAAGTGGTTTAACGCGGAAAAAGGGTACGGTTTTATCGAAGTGGAAGACGGCAACGACGTGTTTGTGCATTACAGCGCCATTCAAACCGAAGGCTTCAAGTCGTTGAATGAAGGGGAACGGGTTTCGCTGGATATCGTCCAGGGCAATCGGGGCCCGCAAGCGGAAAACGTAGTCCGGCTGTAACGGACAAGCCGGCGGAGCAAGGATAGGAACCGGATCTATCGGCCATCATACCGTTTGCGGAGGAGGAGTTTCATGTTTGCCAAGAAAGCACCGGAGCCGGTGCCGGAAGAACAAACCTCTGTCTGGTCCTGCGCCAGCGACGACTGCAACGGCTGGATGCGCAGCGACTTTGCGTTTCGGGAACGGCCCGACTGTCCGCTTTGCGGGTCGGAGATGCGACCGGAAACAAGATTGCTTCCGATTCTGACGTACGGGGGAAATCCCGCCCGCTGAACCCCGCGGCCCGACGAATCCGGGCTCCGGCAGCCGACAGGCGGAAGGCGCGATTGCCTCACCCTTGAAAAACCGCTTTTTTCCCGGAGCTTTCGCTTTCGGGGAGAGCGGTTTTTCCGCGTTCCTGGCTGTTCCCGGCTTCACGGTTTTCCCTTGATTCTGGGCACTTTTCTTGGCTGTGCCGACCGGTTATAGGACATCCCGCAGCCCACATATAGTGGTCTCGGGAGGGATGATCATGCCGCGCAGGCCGCTTCGGGCTTCCGATCTAACGTGCGAGGAACGTTTTCCCGCCGCGGGAGAGGAGGACGGAAATCGGATGGCCGCGATTATCCGGTCGCTGCTTGAAGCGCCGGAGGGAACGGAGGGCGCTGCGGAGCCGGGAAAACGGGAGGCGCCGGAGGGAACGGAAGGCGCTGCGGAGCCGGGAGAGCGGGAGGCGCCGGAGGGAACGGAAGGCGCTGCGGAGCCGGGAGAACGGGAGGTGCCGGGCAGTAGACGGAGTCTGAAGGTGAAAAAGGAGAAGTGTAAGCCGGAGGCGGAACCGGAAGCAGAAACGGAGCGAGTGAAGAGCCGGTGCGAAAGCCGGACGCGGAACCGGAGCAGTACGTGATAAGCCGGGTGTGGAACCGGACGCGAGACGTGACGCCGGGATGCGTAGCAGGAACGGGAAGTGAAACGGAAACGGAAAACAGTGCGGGAGCCAAGCCGGATCAGAACATGGACCGTAATGTAAAAGGGAGTGAACCGGAAGCAAGAACGTGAAGCTGGCAGGTGGAACGGGAAGTGAACGGAAGCCGGGAAAGAAAATCGTAATGCGGAGTAGACCGTAGTCTGATTGAATATGAAATTGGAAGGTAGAACGGAATGGGAACCCGGAAGTGATGAGCAGAATTGGAATTGTCTGTCGAGTTTTGGGCGGAGTCTGGTATTGGTAATATCAACGGATCACGAATTTGGAACCGGCGCGGAACGTGAGACCGGAGGGTGGAGTTCTGGAACGTATACGTGGGGCAAGAAGCTGAAAGATGAATACAACGAGAAATTAGGCCAAAGCACGAACGAAATACGCAAGCGGAACACGAAGTTGAAATGTGGAATGCTATGCGAAGTTAGACCACAGCACGATCGGAATACACAAGCGGAACACGAAGTTGGAACGCGGAACGGAATGTGAAATTGGGACCTGACGGAACGTAAAACCGGTAAGCGGAACGGTACATGAAATCGGTATCGGAAGGAACGCGAAGCAGGATTTAAATACGGAGGCTAGTAACGGAAGAAGGAACCGGAACGAGGTAGTAAACGAAGCAGGATAACAGTTGGGAAACGAATGTGGTAAGCACAACGAAAGGGAAAGCCGGCACCAACAGAAATGGAAGTACTGCTGCAGTGAACGCGAGACGTGAAGGTGGATGGAGTTTTTAACAAAAAAAATCTGCCGGAATTGATGAGATTCTCGTTTCAGCTGATTCGTATTAGTCAATCGGCAGTTCAAGCGGCCGTTCCAGGTCTACTAAGATAGGGTTACGAAATGTAACGGTTGCCACAGAGGCTATTTGCCCGAAAAAGAGGTCCGGAAAATTGTAACGGTTGCCACAGCGGCTAATTCCGGTTTTTTGCCTGGTTTAAGTCTGTTTACTCTGGAATAAGCTCAATGGCAACCGTTAGCGCAAAAATATGGCGATTTTGGCGGGAATAAGCGCTGTGGCAACCGTTAGAGGTTGGAGTGCACGTTAGCACGGTCTGCGGGAACCGTAGACATTAAAAATTGCCTTACAACTATTAAAATGCTGTATGTGTTGACTGAGGTTCATATAAGCGAAGGTCCGCATGAAGGCTGCATCGTGAATTGCTAAAAGCATCAGAAAAGGCTGCATCGTCTTAGTATTCGGCTTAACTGCTTATTTATCGAAAAATGCTTTTTGCGCTTATGGTTCACCATTTTTTTGCAAAGGTCGTTGGGCGTATGACAATGCCGAGCTTCCCGAGGCTAACTTTTTGAAAAGGTAGAAAATTGCTTCCAGCGGAAAGGGGGGTTACAATTGGGGTAAACTCCTTTTCCTGTGACATCGGGATTTTGGGGGACGCTCCGAAAGCCGCCGTGTATGCCCGGGTATCGACTGAGGAACAGGCAGAAAAAGGCTACAGCCTGGAGAGTCAGACCGACGAGTGCCGAAAACGAGCGGCCGAGCTTGGCGTTCCGGAGAATAGGGTAAGCGTTATCACCGATGAAGCGTCCGGGGCGCTGCTGGACCGGCCGGGGCTAAACCGGCTGCGCGAGCTTCTTCGTTCGGCGGACCCGCCGGATTACGTTATTGTGTATGACCCGGACAGGCTTTCCCGCAAGCTGTCCCACCAGCTGCTTTTGACCGAAGAAATGATTAAGCGGAAAGTCGCCCTTGAATTCATTAACTTTCAATGGAACAATACCCCTGAGGGGAGAATGTTTTATCAGCTGCGCGGCATGTTTGCCGAATTTGAGCGGGAGAAAATCCGGGAGCGTACCATGCGCGGGCGTTTGGCCAAGCTGCGGCGGTACGGCAAGCTTAGCTTGGACCCCCGCCTGTACGGATACCGGTTCGACATGGACGCGGACGTATTGGTTCCGCATCCGGAAGAGGCGGAGACGGTGCGGCGGATATTTGAGAAGTCTGCCGAAGGCCTTAGCGCGGCGGAGATCGCGCGGCGGCTGGAATCGGAAGGCGTGCCCGGTCCGCGTAGTGCACGGTGGCACGGATCGACTGTTAGCCGGATTTTGCGGAACCCCAGCTATCTGGGGACGTACCGGGCGTACAAAGTCGACTATCAGCTCGGCTACCGGCGGGAGCGGCCGCCCGAGGAGCAGGTGGCGCTGCCGATCGAGCCGCTCGTCGGCGCGGAAACGTTTGACGCGGCCGGACGAACGCTCGATTCCCGGCGGCGCTCCGGCCGCCCGCCCGGCGCCGGCCGGCTTGCCGCCGGGCGGGCTTTTTGCGGCGGCTGCGGCCGGCCGATGCGCGCGGCCGCGGCGGGCGGAGGGGCGGCGTATTACCGCTGCCCCTCCGCCGCCGCGGCAAACCGCGCCGGCCCGGCAGGCCATGCCAGCGCCGCCGCCGAACCGCCCGCCGGCTCCGCGCCGCCGGCGGAACCCGTGGCGCCCGCGTGCGGCGGCGGGCGCTATTGGAACGCCGCCGCCGTCGACGCGCTCCTGTGGGAGCGCGTCTCGGCCGCGGTGCGGCGTTCCGCGGCCGCCCGGCTCGCCTCGGGCGGCGAGGGCCTGCGCGCCGGAGACGGCGGCGCGCAGGCGGAAGCCGCCGCACGCGCGGCGCGGCGGCGAACGAAGCTCGAGCAGCGGGCGGAGCGGCTGCTCGAGCTGTACCTGGCCGGCGGCATCGGCCTCTCGGCGTACGAGCGCAAGGCCGCCGAGCTGGCTGCTGAGCTGGAGCGTCTCGGCCTGACGCCCACGCCGGCAGCGCCGCCTGACCTGCCGGTCGCGCTGGAGCAATTCGGCCTGACGCCCGCGCCGCCCGACCTCCCGGTCGCGCTGGAGCAATTCGGCCTGACGCCCGCGCCGCCCACGCCACCCGACCTCCCGGTCGCGCTGTACCGACCCGGCTCACCGGCCTCGGTCCCGCCGCCGCCCGCCCCGCCGTCCCCGTCGGCTTCGAGGCCGCATGCTTCCACCTCCGGCGGCCTGCCGGAGGCGCTATCCGCGGCGTCAGCGCCAGCCGCGCCCGGCGGCCCGGCGCACCGCGATGAAGCGGCGCTCTTAGCCCGGCTCGATCGGGCGCTTACGGCTGCTCCGCCGGAGCTGCGCCGGCGGATCGTGGAGCAGGCCGTGGAACGGGTCGAGTTTCACGAGGGCTTCCGGCTCACGGTCGTGTACCGGATTTCGGAGGCCCGATAATCGCATTGGCAGTTCCATGGTGAAAGCTATGGAAGACTATAAAAATCAGTTTATTTTAATATTGGCCGGCTATCCCGAGGAGATGGACGATTTTCTCCAGACCAATCCCGGTCTTCCTTCCCGGTTTCCGGTTCGGATCGACTTTCCGGATTATAGCGAGGAGCAGCTGGCCCGCATGGCCCGGCTGATGCTGGAGGAGCGCGAATATGTGCTGACGCCGCAAGCGGAATGGAAGCTTCGCCAGCTTCTCGCTGCAGAGAAGACGCGCTGCCCGCATTCCTTCAGCAACGGGCGGTTTGTCCGCAACCTGGTGGAAAAAGCGCTGCGCTGCCACGCGGTGCGGCTGCTGAAGCAGGGAACGGGGAATCCGGGGCGCAAGGAGCTGATGACCCTTCGTCCCGAGGATATTGGACCGGAGAAAGGCAAACCGGCCCAGACGGGAAGCGATTGATGCGCGCCGCATCACGCTGGGACCCATAGACACGGCAAAAGGAGGCGGCACGAGTTGAAACAAACGACACATGAAGTAGAGACGGCGGTCGATGAGAAGGCAATTTTGGTGAGTCTGATCACAAACGACCGGAGAATGACGGCGGAAGCGGCAAAGCATTCGCTGAACGAGCTCGTCAATCTGGCGGAGACGGCCGGGCTGACGGTGCTGGGCGTCATGACGCAAAACCGGGAAACCGCCGATTCCAAATGGTTTATCGGAAAGGGAAAAGCCCAGGAATTGAAGGACATGGTAATCGAAAGCGGAGCCAATACGGTCATTTTCGACCAGGAGCTTTCCGGGGCGCAGGTCCGGAATCTGGAAGAAACACTGGATGCCAAAATTATCGACCGCACCCAGCTTATCCTGGACATTTTCGCCCAGCGGGCCAAAACCCGGGAGGGCATTCTGCAGGTGGAATTGGCGCAATTAAGCTATCTGCTGCCCCGATTGTCCGGACAGGGCAAAAACCTGTCCCGGCTCGGCGGCGGCATCGGCACCCGAGGGCCCGGGGAAACCAAGCTGGAAACCGATCGCCGGCATATCCGCGAGCGCATTTCCGACTTGAAGCGCCAGCTGAAGGAAGTGGTGCGTCACCGCACCCTGCACCGGGAACGCCGCAAGCGGACGGGCGTATTTCAGGCGGCTCTTGTCGGGTACACTAACGCCGGCAAATCGACGCTCCTGAAACGGCTGACAAACGCGGATGTATACGTGGAAAACAAGCTGTTCGCAACGCTTGATCCGACTTCGCGAAGCATGACGCTTCCGAGCGGCAAGGAGATCGTCCTGACCGACACGGTCGGATTCATCCAAAACCTGCCCCATGACCTGGTGGCGGCGTTTCGCGCCACGCTGGAGGAAGCCAACGAGGCGGATTTGATTCTCCATGTCGTCGACAGCTCTTCGGAAATGCGCGACGAGCAAATGCGCGTGGTGGGCGAGGTGCTGAAGGAACTGGGAGCCGAAGGGAAGGATACCCTGACTGTCTTCAACAAGATCGATAGGATTCCGGCCGGAGAGCAGGAGCTGCTGACGGCGCCCGGCGGCGAATCGCTGCGGATTTCGGCATACTCCGACGAAGATCTGGAGAAGCTGTGCGCGCGGCTCTCGGACAAGCTGGCGGGAGCCGTCCGCTCATACCGCATCCCGGCCGACAAAGGCGATCTGCTTGCGCTCGCGTACCGGGTCGGCACCGTCCTGGACAGCGTTTTGGAGGATGATGTGATGCTGCTCAAGCTTCGCCCGAACCTGGCGGATTTTGAAAAGTTTGGTTCACCGCTCGCGCCTTTTGAACAAAATGCCGGTGTATCCGCCGCCGCGGAGCTGCTTGCCGAAGAAAACGCGCAAGACGGGGTTTGACAACCCGGGCCGAAAGGGTATGATGAAAGAGCACGAAAGCGTTAAACCTTGGCATCGGACAAAAGGGCTCTTCGGGGCCCTTTTATGGCGCGCTGTTTTTCTTGCGTTTGGTCCGTACGGGGTTCTTTTCGTGCGTTCATTCGCAACCTTTGATTGCTTCGGACAGGAGAGATAGCCCAGCATGCGCGTTTCGGAAGAAATTTACCGTCTTGCCGGGGAAGCGGAGCAGTTGGCCGCCCCCAAATTGAACGATATCGACCGGATGATCGACCGGAATCAATGGAAGGTCATCGAGGCTTTTCAAAACCGGAAGGTCAGCGATTACCACTTTGCCGATTCGACCGGCTATGCTTATAACGACCGGGGACGGGAAACGCTGGACCTGGTGTACGCGGATATTTTCGGCGCAGAGGCGGCGCTCGTGCGTCCCCATTTCGCGTCCGGCACGCATACGATAGGAACGGCTCTGTACGGCGTTCTGCGGCCCGGCGACAAGCTGCTTTACATCACAGGTCGGCCTTATGACACGTTGCACAACATCATCGGCAAGGAAAAGGACGGCACCGGCTCGCTGGCCGATTTTGGGATTGGCTACGGCGAGGTTGCCTTGACGCCGGAGGGAACGCCGGACTGGGAGGGAATCGCCGCCGCCATTGACGGAAATACGAAGGTGGTCGGCATCCAGCGTTCGCGCGGCTACGACTGGCGGCCGTCGTTTACGGTTGAACAGATCGGCGAAATGGTCCGTTTCGTAAAAGAGCGCAAGCCGGATGCCATCATTTTTGTCGATAACTGCTATGGCGAATTTACCGAGGACCGGGAGCCGACGCAGGTTGGCGCCGATCTGATCGCCGGCTCGCTGATCAAAAATCCGGGCGGCGGCCTGGCGCCGGCGGGCGGATACATTGCCGGCCGGGCGGAGCTGGTCGAGAAAGCGGCCTACCGGCTGACGGCGCCCGGCATCGGGGGAGAGGTCGGGGCGATGCTCGGCACCACGCGGAGCCTTTTCCAAGGCTTGTTTCTCGCGCCCCATTTGGTGGGCCAGGCGCTGAAAGGCAGCGTTTTTGCCGCCGCCGTGTTCGAAAAGCTCGGGTTTGCCACCCATCCCCGCTGGATGGACCCGCGCGCCGATCTGATCCAGGCGATCCGGTTCAGCGAAGCCGGCCACCTGGTGGCGTTTGTGCAGGGCATCCAGAAAGCATCCGCCGTCGATGCCCATGTGGTACCCGAACCATGGGATATGCCCGGCTATGACGATCCGGTGATCATGGCGGCCGGGACCTTTATTCAAGGCGGGAGCCTTGAGCTGTCGGCGGACGCCCCGATCCGATCCCCGTTTACGGCTTATATGCAAGGCGGGCTGACGTATTCCCATGCCAAGCTGGGCGTTTTGCTGGCGCTTGAGAACATGAAGGAACGCGGCTTGCTCCTGCTTTGAGAAGAAACCTGTCCGGTTCAAGAAAAATCTTTCCTTAAGGTTCTGTAATTAAACCTAACACACATTGACACTTTTTCGTGAACAATGGTAAGATGGGAGGGAACCGTGGAAAATCAGTCACAGGAGTGATTGGCGTGAACAATGACGAGATACGCAGGAACATGGCGCTGTTTCCGATCGGCATAGTCATGAAGCTGACGGATTTGACGGCGCGGCAGATCCGCTATTACGAGCAGCACGAGCTGGTGAAGCCCGCACGCACGGGCGGCAATCAGCGGCTGTACTCCTTTATTGACGTGGAGCGGCTGCTGGAAATCAAGAACTTGATCGAGAAGGGCGTCAATATCGCCGGAATCAAGCAGGTTCTGTCTCCGATCGTCCAAAACTCCGAAGAAGCCACCGTAATTACGGTCGAGACGGAACAGAAGCGCAAGGAGCTGTCCGATTCGCAGCTTCACAAGATGCTGAAGCAGCAGCTGTTTACCGAGAAAAGACCGGGACGGGTATCCCTTATTCAAGGGGAGCTGTCGAGGTTTTTTCACCAGTAACCGTTAGGGCGACAAACTTGAGGAGGAGTAGAGTTCGTGAATAACAACGACTACACCAAGGCAGATATTCTTCGCATTGCCGAAGAAGAAAACGTACGTTTCATCCGGCTGCAGTTTACCGACCTGCTGGGCACGATCAAAAACGTGGAGATTCCCGTCAGCCAGCTGGAAAAAGCGCTCGACAACAAAATGATGTTCGACGGTTCTTCCATCGAAGGATATGTCCGCATCGAAGAATCCGACATGTACTTGTATCCGGACCTGTCCACCTGGGTTATCTTCCCTTGGGTGACGCAAAACCGCATCGCCCGTCTGATCTGCGACGTGTACCTGCCGGACGGCTCGCCGTTCCCGGGAGACCCGCGCGGCATTCTGAAGCGCGCGCTGCGCGAAGCCGAGGAAATGGGCTTCACCACCATGAACGTCGGTCCCGAGCCGGAATTTTTCCTGTTTAAAACCGATGAGAAGGGCAACCCGACTACCGAGCTGAACGACCAGGGCGGGTATTTCGACCTGGCGCCGACCGACCTCGGGGAGAACTGCCGGCGTGAAATCGTACTTACGCTGGAAGAAATGGGCTTCGAAATCGAAGCGTCCCATCACGAAGTCGCGCCCGGCCAGCATGAGATCGACTTCAAATACACCGACGCGGTATCCGCGGCCGATGCGATTCAAACCTTCAAGCTCGTTGTCAAAACAATCGCCCGCCAGCACGGACTGCATGCTTCCTTTATGCCGAAGCCGCTGTTCGGCGTCAACGGCTCCGGGATGCACTGTCACCTTTCGCTGTTTAACGGCGACGAGAACACGTTCTACGACGAAAGCGACAAGCTGGGCCTCAGCTCCAACGCCCGTTATTTTATGGCCGGTATCCTGAAGCATGCGCGTTCTTTTGCGGCCATTACGAACCCGACCGTCAACTCCTACAAGCGGCTCGTGCCGGGATACGAAGCGCCTTGCTATGTAGCCTGGTCGGGCAGCAACCGCAGCCCGATGATCCGCATTCCGGCATCGCGCGGCCTCAGCACCCGCGTCGAAGTCCGCAACCCGGACCCGGCGGCCAACCCTTATCTGGCGCTGTCGGTTATGCTGAAAGCGGGACTGGACGGAATCAAGAACAAGCTTCAGCTTCCGCCTCCGGTCGACCGCAACATCTACGTGATGACCGAGGAAGAGCGTGTGGAGCAGGGCATTCCGAGCCTGCCGTCCGACCTCAAGGAAGCGCTGAACGAGCTTCTGCGCAACGACGTCATTTTCGAAGCGATGGGCGAGCACGCCCTGGCTTATTTCTTTGAGCTGAAAGAAATTGAATGGGACATGTACCGTACTCAGGTCCACGCCTGGGAACGCGATCATTACCTGAGCCTGTATTGATTCGAGAAATCCCTTGGTGCATAAGCGCCGGGGGATTTTTTTGTTTTGAAACTATCCCATTAAGCGGGAAGCTTTTATGGTATGATCATAGGAAAATGCCCGAGATGAGGAGAGTTCCGTGGCGTCCATTTTCAAGCACGAAGCAGGTCAAAAAGAATACGAGTTTTGCTATGAGAAAAGTTTGGCTCTGTTTGAAACGGGTTTTCGTTCCCTTGCGATCCCGACAACGTTTGGAGAGACGCATGTCCTTTGCTTTGGGGACACCGATAAGAAACCGCTGCTGCTGCTTCATGGGATGACAATGAGCAGTACGATGTGGTATCCCAACGTGAACCGGCTGATGCAGGAACGCTGTGTGTATGCGGTTGATGTAATGGGCGATTTTGGCAAGAGCAAGCCTTTGATGGCTATAAAAAGCAGGAAGGAAGCCGGGCAGTGGGTTCTTGAGGTTTTGAATGCTCTGGAATTGAACAGGGCGGACCTGGCCGGCCACTCCATGGGCGGCTTTTTGGCTTTGAATTTTGCGCTTGCTTATCCGGACCGGTTGTCCAAGTTAATGTTATATGCCCCTGCCGGAACCTTTCATAAAATAAGCTTCAAGTTCTTCGCCAAAATTTATCCAGCCTTGTTGTTTCATACGGAGCATTGGATCGACAAAGCATTTGCCTGGTTCTCCGGCACGGGAGAGCCCCTGCATCCAGTATTTCGCGCTCAGGTCATTTCGGGTTATCGCCATGCCAAACCGCTTTTGCAGGTCATGCCTTCCGTATTTTCCGAGGAGGAATTCAACGGCTTTCAAGTGCCTACCCTGCTCCTTATCGGGGAAAAAGAGGTCATCTACCCCGCAAAAGAGGCGACCGCCAACGCCAAACGCATGATTCCCCATTTGGAGACCCACTTGATTGCAGGTGCGAGCCATTCCCTGACCATGGAACACGCGGACATTGTGAATGAACTTTCCCTGCGTTTTCTGAGGAAAGAAGCTTAGAGACAGGTTAGCCCTTTAACGCGGAGGAAAAATCAAAACGCCCCGAACGTTGTGCTTCCGCACTTCGTCCGGGGCGTTTTTTTGCTGTTTCGCTTCATGCCTTAAATGTTTTGCGCGTACTGCTCGCTCGGCGTGTTGATCAAAGTTACAAACAGGCTGGACCGCTCCTCCGGAGAACCGGCATAGGCAAAATCGTCGTCGCCCGGAATTTGCAGCACGTCGCCTTGCTTGACTTCCGCTTCTTTTCCCGCCGCCGTCACGACGCCGCTGCCTTCCAGCACCGTAATGTACACCGTCGCGCCGGGGTGTTTGTGCATCGGAAGCGCCTGGCCGGCATCGAAATTCAGCACAAACACGACATGGGCCGCTTCTTTAAACACAATGCGCTTCGTAAAGCGGCCTTCCTGATAGTCTTGAAATTCGGCGATCGTTTTTTTCTCCATTTTCACTCTCTCCTTGTGATAAATTTCTCTTATTAAAACAAGCAGTTACTTGAAGTGAACAACAGTACCATCCGATTTTGCTTGTGTTGTGGGTGTCTGGTGCGATATTCCTGCTTTTATTGTAAGCCATTCCTAAGAACAAAATGTGATTTCAGTCACAAGTTTAAACTTCTCTTTCCGTTAGGGTTGAATTAGCTAAGAAAACAATGAGGAATCAAACCCATAAAGGAGTGTGGAGCATGAGCGAGCTGATTAACAACCGCGAGCAAGCCCCGCTGATGGACGCCGAACGACGGCGTATGCTGAAGGAAATTATCAAGGAGCTGCACAGCGGCAAAACCGTGGAGGAAGTGAAAGCGCGTTTCGATCACGCAATCGGCGATATCTCGGTTTCCGAAATTTCCTCTTTGGAGCAGGCGATCATGGAGGAGGACGGCATACCGGTCGAGGAAGTGCAGCGCCTGTGCAGCGTGCACGCAGCCGTCTTTAAGGGCTCTATACAAGACATTCACCGGAGCGCCAAGCCGGAAGAGCAGCCAGGGCATCCCGTGCATACGATCAAGCTGGAGAACCGCGAAGTGGACCGGCTGGTCAATTTTAAAATTTCGCTCCACCTGGACCAGTTCCGCCGGGACGACAGCGAGCCGAACCGTCTGAAGCTGCTGGAGGATTTCAGTCTGCTGTACGATCTTGATAAGCACTACAGCCGGAAAGAGAATCTGCTGTTTCCGTATCTGGAGAAATACGGCATTTACGGGCCGACCAAAGTGATGTGGGGCGTCGACGACGGCATTCGAATCGGCATCAAAGAAGTAATCGCCAAGCTGAGAGATTACGAGGGAAATCCCGAAGCGCTGGCGGGATTGATTGAACGGGTGCTGAAGGAAGTTACCGAGATGATTTTCAAGGAAGAGAACATTTTGCTGCCGATGGCTCTGGAAAAGCTGACGGAAGACGAATGGGTGAAGATCGCGAAGGAAAGCGACGAGATCGGCTACTGCCTCACCGCCCCCGAGCGGGAATGGATTCCCGAGCGGGCGCCGGAGCCGGAAGCGGAACCGGACGGTGAAAGCGAGCTGCCCGCCGCCGACGGCCTGATCCGGATGGCAACCGGTATTCTGACCCTGAAGCAGCTGGAAACGATGATGAATCATCTTCCGGTAGACCTGACGTTTATCGACGAGCAGGATGTCGTGCGCTACTTCTCGCACGGGAAGGAACGCATCTTCGCCCGCACCAAAGCCGTCATCGGCCGGACCGTGCAGAACTGCCACCCGCCGCAAAGCGTGCATATTGTCAACAAGCTGCTGGAGGACTTTAAAGCCGGGGTGAAGGATGAGGAAAGCTTCTGGATTCCGTTCCGGGACAAATTCGTGTACATCCGCTATTTCGCCGTCCGGGACGAGGACGGCCGTTACCTGGGCACCTTGGAATTTACGCAAAACATCGAGCCGATCCAGAAGCTGACGGGGCAAAAGCGCATCATGTCCTGATTCGGTCCAAGGACGCGGTTCACAAGAAGAGCGTCCGTATAGCGGGCGCTCTGTCTGTTATGACCGTGTTTTTCCGCTCCTGGCGGGCGAATTCGTTGCGCTTCTGAGGAGCCGATTGATCGTTTCGCGGCGAAGCCCGATGATTTGACCGATTTCGCTCTGCGTCAATATGTCCGTGAGCGTAGCCGGACGGATGTAGGTCTCGAACCAGGCTTGAAGCTGCTCCAGCCGCGCGGCCGGCGAGACCTCCGTCAGCTGGTCGATGCGCTGCTGCATCATTCGCAGCTTTTCCTGAAGCTGCATGGCGATAGTCCGGTAGCGCTCCGGATTTTGCTCCAGCTCCCGGTACCACTCCGATCGCGGAAGGACTTCGATTTCGCATGTCATCAGCGCAACGGCTGTGCCGTAATAAGGATTCGGGCTGATCAGCGAGTGGTGGGGGATAATTTCGTTCGGCACAATGACGTTAACCAGAAACTGCGAGCCGTCTTCATGCACGCGGACAATTTTCAGCATTCCGCTTTTCAGGTGGTACAGGGGGCCGGTTTCCCCCTGACGAAACAGGGTATCGCCTTTATGAATAATCATGAAGCTACCTCCGCTGCAAAAATTCCAAAGCTTCTTATCGTTTGCACGTCATTTTTATGTAAGGAATCTTCTTTCATTATTAACGCATTCCTTGTGAGTTGTCCACGAAGAGCCGAAAAGATCTTATCGCTTGTGATTGGAATCACACAGTTAAAAACCGAAAAAAGGTATAATGCCAAGACAGTCAAATTCACCTTTAAGGAGCACTGCATATGACATCCGATAAAAGAAAGCTGGTCGTCATCGGAAACGGGATGGCAGGGATCCAGACCATTGAACAGGTTTTAAAATTGACGACGGAATATGAAATCACCGTAATTGGTGACGAACCTCACCCGAATTATAACCGTATCATGCTTTCTTATGTTTTGGAAGGCAGCAAAAATTTGGACGATATCGTATTAAACCAGTGGGACTGGTATAAAGAAAACGGCATTACGCTCCACACCGGACAGCGAGTGGAGCGGATCGACGCGGAAACCAAGACTGTCCGCACCGACGGAGGGCTGTCCATTCCTTACGATCTGGCCCTTCTCGCAACCGGCTCGCAATCGTTTATTCTTCCGGTCCCCGGTCATGATCTGGACGGCGTTATCGGCTTCCGCAGCATTGCGGATTGCACGGCCATGCTGGAAGCGGCCAAAACCTATAAGACGGCCGCCGTTATCGGCGGCGGGCTGCTCGGCCTGGAAGCCGCCAAAGGCTTGGTCAACCTGGGAATGGACGTCACCGTCGTCCACTTGATGGAAGATCTGATGGAGCGCCAGCTCGACCCGGAAGCCTCCGCCATGTTGAAGGAAGAGCTGGAACGGCAGGGCATCAAATTTGCGATGGGCAAGCAAACCGCAGAGCTTTACGGCGACCAACGGGTACAAGGCCTTCGGTTTGCCGACGGCGGGGAGCTTCCGGCCGAGCTGGTCGTGATGGCGGTCGGGATCAAGCCCAACGTTCAGGTGGCCGTGCAAAGCGGGATTGAAGCCAAGCGCGGCATTCTGGTCGACGATCTTATGCGGACCTCGCTGGAGGACGTCTATGCCGTCGGAGAATGCGTCGAGCACCGCGGCGTTTGTTACGGACTGGTCGCTCCTTTGTTCGAGCAGGGTACCGTATTGGCCAAACATTTGGCCGGCGCGGAAACCGAAGGCTACCAAGGCTCGATTGTGTCAACGAAGCTAAAGATTTCGGGCGTGGATGTGTTCTCCGCAGGCGAGTTTTTGACCGCTCCCGAGCATACGGTCATCGCGGCGAAGGACCAGTGGAAACGGACCTACAAGAAAATATTGCTTCGCGATAACAAAATTGTCGGTACCGTTCTTTTCGGCGATGTGACGGATTCCGCCGTCCTGCAAAAATACGTGCGCCAGGGCGTCGAGATGACGGACGAGATTTACGGCCAACTGATGGGAAGCGGCTGCAAGCATGAAGGAAAAGGCGCTTCGGTCGAAGCCATGGCGGACGATGAAATCGTCTGCGGCTGCAACGGGGTAACGAAGAAAACGATCGTCGATGTCATCCAAAACCAGGGCCTCACCACCGTAGACGAAATCAAGGCCTGCACCGGCGCGACGCGCTCCTGCGGAGGCTGCAAGCCGGTAGTCGAACAGATTTTGCAGTATGTTCTCGGCGACGGCTTCAGCGCTGCCGCAAAGCAGGGCATCTGCGACTGCACGACCCTGAACCGGGACGAAGTGGTTGAAGGGATTCGCGGCCAAGGCTTCAGGACGATCCGCGAAGCCATGCGCGGCCTCGGCTGGAAAAACGAAGAGGGCTGCTCCAAATGCCGTCCGGCGCTGAACTATTATCTGACCATGCTCTATCCCGACACGTATGTGGACGAAAAGGAATCCCGTTTCGTCAACGAACGCCTGAACGCCAACATTCAGAAGGACGGCACGTATACCGTCGTTCCCCGGATGTACGGCGGGGTTACAACGCCGGAGGATTTGAAGAAAATTGCCGACGTATCCTTGAAATACAACATCAAAGTGGTTAAGGTAACAGGAGGACAGCGCCTCGACCTGGTCGGCGTCCGCAAGGAGGATCTGCCGAAGGTGTGGGAGGAGCTGGATATGCCTTCCGGCTATGCCTATGCCAAATCGCTGCGCACGGTGAAAACATGCGTCGGCGCGCCTTTGTGCCGGTTCGGTACGGTGGACTCCATGGCCATGGGCGAGCTGCTGGAACGCAAGTTTGAACGGCTGGACTTCCCGGCGAAGTTCAAAATGGCGGTTAACGCCTGCCCGCGGAACTGTGCGGAATCGTGCACCAAAGACATCGGAATCGTCGGCAACGACGGCGGCTGGGAAATCTTTGTCGGCGGCAACGGGGGCATCAAGCCCCGATTGGCCGATTCCTTGTGCAAGGTGAAGACGGACGGTGAACTGGTGGACGTAGTGGCAGCCGTCATGCAGCATTACCGGGAGACCGGCAAGTATCTGGAGCGGACCTCGGAATGGGTGGAACGGATCGGTCTGGACGCGATCAAGCAGGCGGTCGTGGAAGACACCGACAACCGCGCAGCCCTGAAAGCGCGCATTGAGTTCGCGCTGCAGAAAGTAGAGGACCCGTGGAAAAAGGTACTGGCCGACGATAAAGCCCGGTCGGCATATTTTGAAGTGGTTCAACCGCAGCTTTGAGGATTCCGGTCCGGCAGGCCGGGTAATCATAGAAGGGAGTGCTTCAGGCTCATGACGCAGCAGGCAAACGGCATTTTCATCGGCAAAAGCGAGGCGTTTCCGTCCCGGATCGGGAGAACGGTGCAGGTGGAGGACCGGGTTTTGGCGGTTTTCCGCACCTCCGACAAGGAGCTGTTCGCCATCGACAATGCCAGTCCGCATCCGAAAGGCGGCACCTTGACGGAAGCCATTGTTTCCGGCCGGTACATTTATGATCCGCTTTACGATTGGAAAATCGATTTGGCCACAGGTCTTGTTCAAGCGCCCGATCAGGGGCAAGTGCAGACCTATGTGGTGAAGGAAGAAAACGGGGAAGTAAAGCTTTTCCTGTAGGATCGGGAACGGGAGGAGGAGCAAAGCATGAAGATCACGCTGAACGAGCTGACGGAGAACCGGTTAAGGGAGCATCTGGGCGGCGGAAAAGGCTGCTTCAAGCTGTATTACGACACCGAAGATTGCGGCTGCAATGGCGTGCTCGTGCTCCAGCTGCTGGATGCTCCGAATAGCACCGACATCAAGGTGCAGGACGATCCTTTTCTCTTCTACGTGGACCGGCAGCAGCAAGGGCAGTTTGACGAAACGATGCGGCTGGAGGCGGAGGAGCGATACCCCTCCTTCAAGGTCAGCAGCGAAGGCTCGCTGTTCAGCGCCAATGTCCGGGTCAAGGACCTGAGGGAAGCGCGCTGACAGAGACGGTTGAAAACCAAAGGAACAAAGCAAAACCCTCGCGCCGGATGGACGCGAGGGTTTTGCTATGCCGTACCCGGAATGGATTAATGAATATCCCGGAATACGCCGACAACCTTGCCGAGAATGGATACGTTGGGAAGAATAATGGGGGCCATCGTATCGTTCTGCGGCTGCAGCCGGATGTGGTCCCGTTCCTTATAGAAGGTTTTAACCGTTGCTTCATCGTCTTCCGTCATGGCAACGACAATGTCGCCGTTGTTGGCGGTTTGCTGCTGGCGAACGATCACATAGTCGCCGCTGTGGATGCCGGCGTTGATCATGCTGTCGCCTTCGACCGTCAGCATAAAGACGGTATGGTCCCCGACATAATGAGAGGGGAGAGGGAAATAGTCTTCGATATTCTCGGTTGCAGTAATGGGCATGCCGGCCGTCACTTTGCCGATCAGCGGAACGCGGGATACGGCAAAGGAGAACACCGTTTCGGTCTCTTCTCCGCCGCCAAGCAGCTCGATGGCCCGGGGTTTGGTCGGGTCGCGGCGAATCAGGCCTTTCTTTTCCAGGCGGTCCAGGTGACCGTGTACCGTGGAGCTGGAAGCGAGACCGACGGCTTCCCCAATCTCCCGGACGGAAGGCGGATATCCCTTTACCCGGACTTCGTTGCGGATAAATTCAAGAATGGCCTGCTGGCGGCCGGATAATTTCGTCAATTGAATCACTCCATCATAGGAAATGTAAGCAAATTATAACATAGAACCGGAGTTCGTACAAACATAAGTTCGAGTCCGTTCGCACAAGAACAAACATTTGTTCGCTTTTTCTGTTGACATGAACGTATGTTCGCTTTATAGTAAAAGCAGAACAAATGTTTGGGAGGGCTTGATATGAATTCGGTCATCGTTTATTGGGGCAATAATCGGACGAGTAGTTTACATAATGAAAATACCGGTAAACAAAAGATGAATATGCCGGCTGCCAAGCCGGATTTTTCCCGCCGCTTGACCGCTGGACCCAAGTATAAACTGATGGCTGTAGTTTTCGCTATGCTCGTAGCGGTGACCTTTTTCTCCGGCTTTTTGCTTAAAGCTTATGCGGTAGGAGTAGATTCTGCCAAGGGGACGAACACAGGTTCGGACTCCTCTGTTGCGATAAACCTGGAAGAGAAAGCATCCGTAAAGCTGATCGATGTCGGACCCGGGGATACGCTGTGGAGCATTGCGAGAGAACACCGCAACGGCGTGGGAATGTCTCGCTATATCGATCAATTGATGAGCTGCAATGATCTGGAAAGCCCGCAGCTTCAAGTGGGTCAAATTCTTGCCTTGCCCCCGTCCAATTAAGTCCATTTCAACAGGCTATTCACATACAGGAGCACCGGTTTTGCCGTCATCCGCCGGATGGCCCGAAAGCCGTGTGCTTCTTTGCATTTGCGTCCCATTCATTCGGCCGGATTGCCTTGACAACCTTTCGGGCGAATGGCAAAGTAGAAGGGATAACGCAACACGGGAGGCTGAAACATGAACATGGATGAAACGGTTGCCCGGATCAACGAGCTTGCCCGCAAGGCCAAGTCGACCGGTCTGACCGACGAGGAGCTGGAGGAACGCAACGAGCTCCGCAAAGTATACATTGAAGCGTTCAAGCGGTCCTTGAAATATCAGCTGGAATCCATCAAATTCGTAGAGGATGAAGAAAACAATGTCCCGTAAATGGGAGCGCATGGTTGAGAAGAACCAGAAAGACATCAACAAGAAACGCAAGAAGGACGGGCTTGCTCCTTTGGGAACCGTCACCAAGGAAAATCAAATCACCTATAAAGGGCGCTACTGGATTCTTCCCATCTTTCTGATTTTCATGACCGTCGTCAATCTCTGGCTGACCTATTCCGCCGGAAACATGACGCAAAGCGCCTGGATCTGGTTTGCGGTTTACGTCGCTTTGGCGCTCCTGCTGCTCGTGATCAACCGGCCGACGCTGTCAGTCGGCAGGAACTCGCTGACCGCCCGCCGGTTCACCGGGTTTCAAACGGCATACGCCCACGAGATTGAGGAGATCCGGCTGATGAAAAGCGGCCTCGTCATCCAGATGAAGGTGAAGCGCAAAGCCTGGACCTTTACGAAGTTTATTCACCGGTTCCCGGTGGCGGAGGTTTCGAACGCGCTGCGCGAGTTCGCCGTCCGGAACGATATCAAACTGAACGAAATGTAAGGATAATTCGGAAAGTCGGGGGATTAGGATGGCCATCAAAGCGGTTTTATTCGATTTGGATGACACGCTGCTGTGGGATGAGCGGAGCGTAAAGGAAGCTTTCGAAGCCACCTGCCGGTATGCCGCCGAATGCCGGCCGGAGCTTGACCCGGACCGGCTGGAGGAAGAGGTCCGCCGGGAAGCGAGGACGTTGTACGAGTCCTTCGAGACGTTTGCGTTTACCAAAATGATTGGCATCAATCCCTTTGAAGCGCTCTGGGCCAACTTTTCCGGCGGCGAGCTGGAAAGCTTCCGCAAGCTGGAGTCGCTGGCTCCCGGCTACCGCAAGGAAGCCTGGACAAGAGGGCTTGCGGCCGCCGGAGTCGAAGACGCCGGTCTGGGCGCCGAGCTTGCGGAGCGTTTTCCCCGGGAGCGCCGTTCCCGACCGCTTGCGTACGAAGAAACCTTCGAAGTACTGGACGAGCTGAAAGCATCGTACAAGCTGCTGCTGCTGACCAATGGCGCGCCGGACCTTCAGCAGGAGAAGCTTGCCGGCTTTCCCGAGCTGGCGGCTTATTTTGATCATATCATCATTTCCGGCGAGTTTGGCGAAGGCAAACCGGCCATGACGATCTTCCGCCGCGCCGCCGAGCTTTTGGGCATTGATTCGTCCGAAGGCATAATGGTCGGCGACAAATTGACGACGGATATTCTCGGTTCCGGCAGCATCGGCATGCGCAACGTCTGGATCAACGCGCACGGCGTGACGCGGACCGACGAAATCGTGCCCACTTACGAAATCACCCGGCTCCGGGAACTGCTCGGGGTACTAAGCAAGATCAAGGAAGAAGCGGAATAAACGGTTCCGTTTGAACGAAGCACAAGGCAAATCCTCCGGACCGCCTGGGGAATTTGCCTTTCTTTGTGTTTTGCTTCAAAAGAAGAGAGAGTTCTTTTTTTCGTGTGTCAATTCTGCTACACTTAGGGTTAATTTATGCCGACGCTAGCGCGTTAACGCCGGAAAGGAAGTATCAAACCGTGAACAAACCGTCATTGGAGCAGCAAATGCAGCAGAAAATCCTGATTTTGGACGGCGCGATGGGCACCATGATCCAGCGCGAAAATCTGAACGCAGCCGATTTTGGCGGCGAAGAGCTGGAAGGCTGCAATGAAATGCTGGTCTTGACGCGTCCGGATGTGATTTCCAGAATCCATGAGCAGTACCTGGAGGCTGGAGCGGATATTATTGAAACGAATACGTTCGGCGCTACAAGCGTGGTGCTGGCTGAGTACGGCATCCAGGACCGGGCCGACGAAATCAACCGGGCCGCGGCCAAGCTGGCGGTGGAAGCGGCAAACCGGTTTACGACGCCGGAGTGGCCGCGCTACGTGGCGGGAGCCCTCGGGCCGACCACCAAAACGCTTTCCGTTACCGGCGGCGTAACCTTTGACGAATTGGAAGAAAGCTATTACGTGGAAGCCGTGGCACTCATCGAATCGGGCGTCGACGTGTTTCTCATTGAAACCTCCCAGGATACACTAAATGTAAAAGCGGCCGGCATCGCCGTCCGGCGGGCGATGGACGATACCGGGAAGCAGCTGCCGATCATGCTGTCCGGCACCATCGAGCCGATGGGCACGACGCTGGCCGGTCAGTCCATCGAGGCGTTTGCCGTTTCGCTGGAGCACCTTCATCCGATCTCCGTCGGCCTCAACTGTGCGACCGGACCGGAATTTATGCGCGACCACATTCGTACGTTGTCGCAGCTAACCGATGCGGCGGTAAGCTGCTACCCGAACGCCGGGCTTCCCGACGAAGACGGGCATTATCACGAGTCGCCCGATTCTCTTGCGAAAAAGCTGGCGGGTTTTGCCGAGCAGGGCTGGCTGAATGTGGCCGGCGGCTGCTGCGGAACGACGCCGGACCACATCCGCGCGCTCGCCGAGACGATGGCCAGCTATCGGCCTCGTCCGCGGAGCGGAGCCCATTTGCCGGCCGTATCCGGCATCGAGACGGTTTATATTGAACCGGAAGGCCGTCCTTACCTGGTCGGCGAACGGACGAACGTGCTCGGCTCGCGGAAGTTTAAACGAATGATTGCGGAAGGAAAATATGAGGAAGCGTCCGAAATTGCCCGCAGCCAGGTCAAAAAAGGCGCCCATGTCATCGATGTCTGCCTCCAGGACCCCGACCGCGACGAAGCGTCCGATATGGAGACGTTCCTCAAGCTGGTTGTCAAAAAGGTAAAAGTGCCGCTTATGATCGACACCACCGATCCGAAGGTACTGGAAATGGCGATGACCTATTCCCAAGGGAAGGCGATCATCAACTCAATCAACCTGGAGGATGGAGAGGAGAAGTTTGCCCGGGTCACGCCGCTGATCCACAAATTCGGCGCAGCCGTTGTGGTGGGCACCATTGACGAACGCGGTCAGGCCATTACGGCGGTGGGTAAGCTGGAGGTCGCGCTGCGGTCGCATGATCTCCTCGTAACGAAATACGGCTTGAAATCCGAGGACATTATTTTCGACCCCCTGGTATTCCCGGTGGGCACGGGCGACCAGCAGTACATCGGCTCCGCCGGCGAGACCATCGAAGGCATCCGGCTGATCAAGGAAAAGCTGCCGCGCTGCCAGACCATCCTGGGCTTGAGCAACGTTTCCTTCGGCCTTCCGGAAGCGGGCCGTGAGGTGCTGAACGCCGTTTACCTGTACCACTGCACCAAAGCGGGACTCGACTATGCCATCGTCAATACCGAAAAGCTGGAGCGGTATGCTTCCATACCGGAAGAAGAACGGACGCTGGCCGAAAAGCTCATCTTTGAAACCAATGACGAGACGCTGGCGGAATTTGTGGCCTTTTTCCGCACCAAGAAGGTCGTCGTCAAAGAAAAAACAAACAACCTCAGCCTGGAGGAGCGGCTTGCCTCTTACGTTGTGGAAGGCAGCAAGGAAGGGCTGATTCCCGATCTGGAGGAAGCAAGGAGCAAATACTCTCCTCTCGAGATCATCAACGGCCCGCTAATGAAGGGCATGGAAGAGGTCGGCCGCCTGTTCAACAACAACGAGCTGATCGTAGCGGAGGTATTGCAAAGCGCCGAGGTCATGAAGGCGTCCGTCGCGTACCTGGAGCCGTTTATGGAAAAGACCGAGAGTGCGGTCAAAGGAAAAATTCTGCTGGCCACGGTCAAGGGCGACGTGCATGACATCGGGAAAAACCTGGTGGAAATCATTCTGTCCAATAACGGGTATCAAATCATTAACCTGGGCATCAAGGTGCCGCCGGAGCAGATGATTGAAGCCTTCCACCGGGAGAAGCCGGACGCCATCGGCCTGTCCGGACTGCTCGTCAAATCGGCGCAGCAAATGGTTATCACGGCGCAGGACCTGCGCGGAGCCGGGATCGACGTACCGATTCTGGTAGGCGGCGCTGCCTTGACCCGCAAATTTACCCGCACCCGGATTCAGCCGGAATACGAGGGTCTGGTGCTTTATGCAAAAGACGCCATGGACGGCCTCGACATCGCCAACAAGCTGAGCGACCCCGAAAAGCGCGGCAAACTGATCGAAGAGCTGCGGGAACTGAAGGCGTCTCATGTTCAGGAAGCCGGCAACAAAAACCTGGAGGGCGTCAAGCTGACGCGCGCCGTGAACACGACCATCGACCGTCAGGCGCCCGTCTTTCCGGCTCCGGATACGGAACGGCACGTGCTGAAGAATTACCCGATCGACTACTTGCTCCCGTACGTCAACCTGGAAATGCTGCTCGGGCATCACCTCGGGCTGCGCGGTTCGGCGGAAAAGCAGCTGAAGGAAGGCGCCGCCAAAGCGGTAGAGCTCAAAGAAACCGTGGATGCCATCTTCGCCCAGGCACAAAAGGAAGGCGTGATCCAGGCGAACGGCATGTACCGCTTTTTCCCGGCGCAATCGGACGGCAACGATATCCTTGTATACGATCCGGCCGACCCTTCCAAGGTTCTGGAGCGGTTTTCGTTCCCTCGCCAGGAGGCCGAACCTTATCTCTGCCTGTCTGACTTCTTGAAGCCGGTGGATAGCGGCATTATGGATTATGTAGGGTTTCTGGTCGTAACGGCCGGAAAAGGCATCCGGGAGCTGGCCGAGCGCTACAAAGAGAACGGAGACTATTTGAAGTCGCACGCCGTGCAAGCCTGCGCGCTGGAGCTTGCGGAGGCGTTCGCCGAGCGGGTGCACCATATCATGCGCGACGTATGGGGATTCCCCGATCCGGCGGAAATGACCATGAAGCAGCGCCACGGAGCCCGTTACCAGGGCATCCGCGTCTCGTTCGGTTATCCGGCCTGCCCGAATCTGGAGGATCAGGAGCCGCTGTTCCGGCTGATGAAGCCCGAGGACATCGGGGTGCAGCTGACGGAAGGCTTTATGATGGAACCCGAGGCTTCGGTGTCCGCCATGGTATTTGCGCATCCGCAGGCCAAGTATTTCAACGTGGAAAAAGCTTGATTTGACGCCGATTGGAGAGGAAGGCAGATGGACCTAACGTTTCTCGGCACGGGCGCCGGCACGCCCAGCAGAATGCGCAACGTCACTTCCTCCGTCCTGAACCTGCAGGAGGAGGGAGGCGGCTTGTGGATGTTCGACTGCGGCGAAGGCACGCAGCATCAGATTTTGCGGACGCCTATCAAGCCCGGCCGGATTAACAAGCTGTTCGTCACGCACTTGCACGGGGACCATTTGTTCGGCATTCCCGGATTTCTGTCCACCCGCTCCAACCAGGGCGCCGACACGCCCATTACGCTGTTTGGACCAAAAGGCCTTGCCGCCTTTGTCCGGTCGGCCCTCGCGATCAGCGAATGCCGGATGAAGTTTCCGGCTGAGGTCGTGGAGCTGGAGGAAGAAGGCGTCGTTTATGAAGACGAACGGTTCCGGGTCGAGATGGGACGCGTGGATCACCGGATCGAATGCTTCGGTTACCGCGTGACGGAAAAGGACCGGCCGGGCAAGCTGGACGCCGACAAGCTGCGGGAGCTCGGGCTCCGGCCCGGTCCCTTGTTCGCCGCTCTGAAGCGCGGCGAAACCGTCCGTCTGGAAGACGGGCGGGCCATTGACGGCCGCCGCTTCATCGGTCCGGACGTACCGGGCAGAACGGTGGCCATAATCGGCGACACGCGCAAAAATGAAACCGCGGCCCGGCTGGCCCGGTCGGCGGACCTGCTGGTGCATGAAGCGACGTTCTCAGACGATAAAGCCGACATGGCGCGCGATTACGGCCATTCCACCGCGCGGGAAGCCGCCGAGACGGCGCTTGCCGCCGGGGCGCGCAAGCTGGTGATGACGCATATCAGCTCGCGTTACCAAGGGGCCGAGGAGCAGCTCCTGGAGGAGGCCCGAGCGGTATTTGCGGAAGCTTATTTGGCAAGCGATTTTATGACCGTTCCGGTTGAAAAATATTCCCCTGATTCCGGTGCATAAGCGGCGGAGGAGCGGATTTTTTTAAGATAATTAAATATTCCCCCCAGCCCAAAATTATGGTAAGATTGAGGCTGGGTTTTTTTTGTGTTCTTCTCCATCTTGCAAAAGCTTGATTCGCTTCCGCCGGGTTTTGGGTAAAACTTACTTGGTGAAGGCGTTCACTCAAACAATCATCCGGATACAAGCAAGCGGGGGAGCACCCGGCCTGCAGCGGAACGCCGGAAACCATAGAACCGTTTTAGAACGCTGGGGACGGATCGTCCTCGCAACGATTAAAGCCTACGGAATTGGATAATAAAGATAATGGGTCGATTAAGGGCAAGAAGTCGGCAGGCGAGATCAGTACAACGATTCCGGCCCCGAAGCCGGAACGCACAAGGAACCGGAACACACCGTTGCCGTGCGCTACATACCTTCCGCCCGCAACAAAGCTAATCGAACCCCGATCCGGATCCGATACAAAAAAAGAACGGACATCGATGTCAGATCAAGGGGGAAGCCGTGATGAAATGGATTGAAGTCAATCCTTCGGGACCGCTGAAGGGCAGCGTTAAAATTCCTGGCTCCAAGAACAGCTCGCTCGCGCTGCTGGCGGCGGCCTGCATGGCGGAAAGCACCGTAAAGCTGAAGGGAATTCCGAACATTCTGGATTTCCGTTTTATAGAAGATATCGTTTCGGAGATCGGCATTTCCATGACGCGCGACGAAGCCGGAGACGTGCTGGTGGACTCCAGCGCGATTCATTCCAGCAGCCTGAACCGGGAAAGAACCTCTTCTTACCGGGCGTCGTATTACTTTGTCGGCGCGCTGCTGGCCAAGATGGGCAAAGTGACCATCGGCTATCCCGGGGGGGACAATTTCGTTTCCCGCCCGATCGACCAGCACGTCAAAGCGCTGGAGGCGTTCGGAGCCCGGTTTTCTTTTCACGAAGGCTATTACACGGTGGAAGCGGCCCGTCTTCACGGAGCGGTCGTTTATTTCGATATGATCACCATGGGCGCCACCATCAACGCGATGCTGGCGGCTGTCCTGGCCGAGGGAACGACCGAGCTGCGCAATGCGGCCAAAGACCCGGAAGTGGTCGACACCGCGAATCTTCTGAATTTGATGGGCGCGCGTATTTACGGAGCGGGCACCGACTCCATCCGCATTGAAGGCGTAAAAAGCCTCTCCGGCGTCGAATACACGGTTATTCCGGACCGGCTTATTGCCGGCGCTTTTCTGATGTCAGCCGGGGCCACAGGAGGCGTTGTTACGGTGGAGGATGTCATCCCCGAGCATTTGGGCAGCGCCATCTCCAAGCTGCGTGAAATCGGGCTTCACATTGAAGTGAAGGACAACAGCATTACGGCATACGGCGATGTGAAGCTTAGAGCCGCCCGGGTGCGTACGGGCATGTATCCCGCGTTCGCAACCGATTTGCAGCAGCCGCTGACTGCTTTGCTCTTGAAAGCGGAAGGACGCAGCATCGTTACCGAGAAGGTCTACCCGGAACGGTTCAACCACATCGCGCAGCTGAAACGCATGGGCGCCCGTGTGGAAGTGCGCCGCGGGTCCGCCTTCATCCAGGGAGGCTTTCCGCTTTCCGGTTCTTTCGTTCATGCTTCGGATGTGCGCGCAGGCACATGCCTGATCATGGCGGGCCTGACCGCCGACGGCGTTACGCGCGTTACCGGCGTTGAACACATTGAACGCGGGTACGAGAACGTCATCGGCCTTTTCCGGCAGCTTGGCGCGGAGCTGCGGTATGATGAAGATCATGGTCAGGTGGAGACCGGTGCGCTTGCGCTTGGCGTATAACAAGCTTGACACGATTGCGCCGCATGGCTGGACAGGCCCCTGTACCATTCATTATTGATGCTGAACAGCTTCTTCAAGACCGGCAGCCGCCGGTCTTTCGATTTATTCGCGGCAGTACGCAACGCCTTCAGAACGGCAGGAGGTGCATCGCCATGAACGATCCGCAGTGGACGGAGCTATTGATGGCGGGACGAATCAAGAATGTGATCGTCCTGCGCGGAGGCAAGCCGGTTTATGAGTGGCATGAGCGCGGGCGCGACACGGTGAAGGCGATCTATTCCGGTACGAAAAGCGTGCTGTCCGCGCTGATCGGCATCGCCATCGACCGGGGCGAGCTTCCAGACGTGGACGAGCCGCTGGCCCGTTTTTTCCCCCGGCTTGCCGGCGACCCGGATGAACGCAAAAGCCGGATAACCATCCGTCATCTGCTGACCATGACGGGCGGATTCGACTGGCCCGACTTCGACAAGCCCTATCGCGAAATGAGAAAGCAGGCCGATTGGACGGCCTATGTTCTGAATCGACCGATGGCGCACGAGCCCGGAGAGGCGTTCGGCTACAATTCAGGCGGATCGCAGGTGTTGGCGTCTCTTTTGAGGCAGGCAAGCGGAAGGGACCTCCGCGATTACGCCAAGACGCACCTTTTTGACAAGCTGGGCGTCGGCACACCGGCCTGGCGCGGCAACGGAGATGTCCGCGAAGGCGGAGCGGGGTTGTTCCTGGCGGCCCGGGATTGGGCCGCGTTCGGGCAGCTGTATCTGCAAAACGGCGTTTGGGCCGGTGAACGGGTGCTGTCGGAAGCCTGGATTGCCGAGTCCGTCAAGCCCCACAACAAAGGGCTTTCGGGCTACGAGCCGCCCGTTTACGGCTGTTATGGCTACCACTGGTGGGTATCGCCAAAAGAACTGACCGGTCTCAGCGATTATTATTTTGCTTTCGGCTACGGAGGACAGTATCTGTTTGTGGTCCCGGAGCACGAGCTTGTGATGGTTGTGCGCAAAGCGCTTCACGGCCGGAACCAGGCCGTGCAGGCAAAAGAGCTCCTGCATGAGTATCTGCGCCGGCTGCCGGAGGCCGCTGCGGAAGCGTAACTTTTCCCGGGAAAGCGCAGGATGCGACATACCGCTGCTTTGAGCCGAAAAACCGGGCAGGAACAGCCGCTTTTCGACCGGTCCGCCGCCAAAACGGGGCCGTTCGCCAGCGCCTGTCCAAAAAGAAAGCCGCCGGGCGCGGCTTTTTTGCGTTTCCCGGGATTGCTGGGCGAACGTATATTCTGTACAATGTAGGCATACCCGAAACGGGAGTTCCGACCGGGAAAGGAATGAATGCACCAATGAACCGTTTGACCGGCAAAGCGTCATCCGTTGCCGAAATGATCGAGCTGCTGAAGCAAACACCGGAGATTATGGGGCAGGTAACCCATTGGCATACCATTCCGCCGAGAGAGGCGAAGTACGCGGCGTTCCCCGAGGAGATGGACGAGCGGCTCAAGCAGGCGCTGCGCCAGCGCGGCATCTCCTCGCTGTATACGCATCAGGCGGACGCTTTCCGCGCGGCGGCGGCGGGAAACAACGTGGTGGCGGTTACCCCCACCGCCTCCGGCAAAACGCTGTGCTACAACCTGCCGGTGCTCCACACCATACTGCAAAACGACGACGCCCGCGCGCTTTACCTGTTTCCGACCAAGGCGCTGGCACAGGACCAGGTGGCCGAGCTGCTGGAAACCGTCAATTCCATGGGCGCGGACATCAAGACGCATACGTACGACGGGGACACGCCCCCGACCGTAAGGACCGCCATCCGCAATGCGGGGCATATCGTCGTGACCAACCCCGACATGCTGCATTCGGCGATCCTGCCGCACCATACCAAGTGGGTGAAGCTGTTCGAGAACGTCCGTTTCATCGTGATCGACGAGCTGCATTCCTACCGCGGCGTGTTCGGCAGCCATGTGGCGAATGTCATCCGGCGGCTGCAGCGGATCTGCCGCTTTTACGGATCCGATCCGCAGTTTATTTGCGCCTCCGCGACGATTGAGAACCCGCTGGAGCACGCCGAGCGGCTGACGGGCCGGAAGATGGCGCTGATCGACAACAACGGCTCGCCCGCAGGCGAAAAGCATTTTGTGTTTTACAATCCGCCGGTGGTCAACCAGCAGCTCGGCATCCGCAAAAGCAGCGTGCTGGAAACGCGCAAAATCGCCGGGTCTTTGCTGCGAAACGGAGTGCAGACCATTGTATTCGCCCGCAGCCGGGTGCGAATGGAAATTTTGTTGACCTATTTGCAGGATACCGTAAAGCATGAGCTCGGTCCCAAAACGATCCGCGGCTACCGCGGCGGATACCTGCCGAAGCAGCGGCGCGAAATCGAGCGCGGCCTGCGCAGCGGGGAGATCCGCGGAGTCGTCAGCACAAACGCCCTGGAGCTCGGAATCGACATCGGGCAGCTTCAGGCTTGCGTTTTGAACGGCTACCCCGGCACCATCGCGAGCACCTGGCAGCAGTCGGGGCGCGCCGGCCGGCGGCAGGAAAGCTCGATCACGTTCCTGGTGGCGAGCAGCAATCCGCTGGACCAGTATATTATCGAAAACCCGCGCTTTTTCTTCGAAAAGCCGCCGGAGCGGGCGCTGATCCACCCCGAGAATCTGATCATTCTGGTCGATCATGTCAAATGCGCGGCCTACGAGCTTCCCTTTGAAGAAGGAGAAACCTTCGGAGGAGAGTCGCTGCCGGACGTGCTCGAATTTCTGACCGACGAGCAGGTGCTGCATCGCGTGAAAAACCGCTGGTACTGGATGGAGCAGTCGTTCCCGGCCCATGACATTTCGCTTCGCTCCGCGGCCCAGGAAAACTTTATTATCATCGACATGACAAACGGCAGCCGCGTGCTGGGCGAGGTCGACCGGTTCGGCGCTCCCACGCTGATCCATGAGGAAGCGATCTATATTCATGAAGGCGTACAGTACCAAGTGGAGAAGCTTGACTGGGAAGAGAAAAAAGCCTACGTGCGGGAAGTGAACGTGGATTACTTCACAGACGCGTCACTGGCCGTGCAGCTCAAGGTGCTGCATGTTCACAAGGAAGAAGAGACGAGCGGCATTTTGCGCCAGTACGGGGAAGTAACCGTCAATGCCAAGCCGACCATCTTTAAAAAGCTGCGGCTCCGAACGCACGAAAACATCGGGTCCGGCCCGATTCATCTCCCCGAAGAGGAGCTGCACACCAGCTCTTACTGGATCACGCTGACGGAAGAAGCGACGGCCGGCCAAAGCCCGAACGAAATGCAAAGCGCGCTGCTCGGGCTGTCCAACGTGCTGGTGCACATCGCGCCGCTTTATTTGATGTGCGACCCGATGGACATCCGCGTGGTCGCGCAGGTCCGAGCCGTGCACAACAAGCTGCCGACGCTGTTTTTTTACGATCGCTATCCCGGCGGCGTCGGCCTGAGCGAGCGGCTCTATGACGTGCACGGCATGCTGCTTGCGCAGGCGCGCGACTTGATCACGCGCTGCGGCTGCCTGAGCGGCTGCCCGGCTTGTGTCGGGCCAATCGAGGAGGTCGGGCTGCTCGGCAAAAAGCAGGCGCTCGATCTGCTTGCCCGCATGACCGGGGAGGAAGCGAAATGAGCGGGCTCCGGGAACGGCTGAACCGCCTGAAAGGAAGCATGTCGGGCTCCGGCTCGAACAGCGGACCGTCCGCAGCCGGGGGAGAGGAAGCGGATCGCGGAATCCCGGCTGCCGGGAGCAAGGAGCCCGGCGGACATTTTGGCATCGGGGAAACGGACGGGCAAGCGGACAAGCTGCCTGGTACGGGGGAGAATGCCGACGCGGACCGCCCCGTTCTCCCGGCGGAGGACGGGGGAAAAGCGAACGAGTGGGCTTTTTTGCAGGCATCCCTTTATGAAGGCGAGTGGGGGTCATTTATCCGGCGCGTACGGCATTACCCTTTGGATCATTTACACGGCTGCTACCGTTTGGGGGAGCTTTCCGTCCATGCGGAGCGGCTGGCCGCCTTTGAAGGGGCGGCAGAGGTCCGGCCGGAATCGCTGCTTTTTTTCGATACGGAAACGACGGGGCTCGGGCAGGGGGCGGGCAATGTGCCGTTTATGCTCGGACTCGGGTATTACACGGCGGACTGCTTTGTAGTGGAGCAGCTTTTCATCCGCAATCCGGCGGAGGAGATCGCCATGCTGGGGTATTTTTCGGAGCTGGCGGCGCGGTTCAGCCATCTGGTGACCTTTAACGGCAAGTCCTTTGACTGGCCGGTTCTGCAGGGGCGGTATGTCATGAACCGGATGGAGCCGGGACTTCGCAAGCCGGTCCATCTGGATTTTCTCCACACCTCCCGCAGCTTGTGGAAGCATACCCTGCCTTCGTGCCGGTTGGGCAAGGTGGAGGAAGGGCGGCTCGGGTTTTTCCGAGAAGAGGATGTGCCCGGCTCGATGGCCCCCGCCTTGTACTTTCATTACCTGGCCGATAAGGACCCTTCTCTTGTGCAAGGGGTATTCGTGCACAACGAATACGACATTTTGTCGTTGGCGGGGCTGTCGATCCATTTCAGTCGGGCGCTTGCCGGCGTGCTGGACCTGGCGGCCATGGAGGCGGAAGAGGTGTTCCGGCTTGGCCTTTGGCAAGACCGGATGGGAGAAGGCCGGCTGGCGGACGAGACGCTTGCCCATCTGCTGGCCAGGGACGACGAAGCCTGCGCTCCTTATTGGCTCCCGCTGGCCGCGCACTATAAAAAACGGAAGCGTCAGGAGCTGGCGGTCGACCTGTGGACGAAAGCGGCCGACAAAGCCCGCAGCCGCCCTGCGGGAGGACTGGAGCCGTTTGTGGAGCTGTCCAAGCATCTGGAGCATCGGCAAAAGGATTATGCCGGCGCGCTGGCCTATGCCGAGGAAGCCCTGCGCCGCTGCCAGGCCCGGACCAGCTTTGGCCGCCCCGGCGAGCGGCACAAGGCGGAAATGGAGGCGCTGCGGCACCGCGTGGAGCGGCTTCGGGACCGGGCGGCATCGGCAGACCTGGCCGCTTTGACCGATCGGCCGGAACCCGGCGTGGCCTGCGCCCCGGCCCCGAAAAGGACCGGTGTCAGGAAAAAACGCCAGCCGTCCGCTGTTCAGGATAGAAGCGGGGCAGCCGAGCGCCGCCGCAAAGCCGGTGACGGCGGGGAGTACGCCGGTTTCCTTCTATGAGGAGACAGTCAGCAAAAAAAGAAGCCCTCCGAAAGGAAGGCTTCTTTTTGACAATTCACAATGCGTTCCGATTCCTACTTTTCAATCAAGAGGTAGTCGTCCTCTAGTGCCGTAACGGCACCGAATTGCTTCGCGAGGAAATCGAGGGGCACATAAACCCGGTTGTTGACCAGCTGCGGAGCTGCGGAAAGCTTGACCGGGGCGCCGTCCACAACGGCCTGTGAGCTGCCAAGGGCAACCACGATGGTTTTGCCTGTCAGAATGTCGGTGATGGTCGCTTTTTTGGCCAAATGATCCCAAGCCACCTCGGCTCCCAGCTCCTCCGCAACGTAGCCTGCAGGAACCATAACAACTCCTTTTTCTTCATATGCCGAAAGGTAAGTGCCTTTGTCCTCCACCCAGAGCTCAACGGACTTCTGCAAAGCGCCGAACTCGTTGACGAGAAGATCATAGAGCGGAGACTCGGGCTTCAGGTTTTTGATGAAGTGTTCCACCTTGCTGGTTACGTCCAGCACGAGGCTGTCCGAAAGGTCAATTTTATCCGGAACGACCGGTTTGTTGATATTCGCATAAGTGTTATCCACACGTACGCTAAACGACTCGATTTGATCGTCAGCGCTTTCCGAGAATACATAAGAGAAGTTTATTGAGCTTTTGCGGACCATCAGACCGGCATCAACGAAATAATGAACGTCGAATGTAAGCTGGTCGTTCAGAACCGAGGCAAGCTCCGGATCTTTAAGCTCCGCGGCGAGTTCTTTGCTAATCTTCGCGAGCTCATCCTGGATGACCGGGAGGTAAAGCTCGATGTCCTCTTCCGCAATGCCTGCGAAGGGGTTCTCCTCTCCTTCGGGCACCGATGCGTTCATCAGCGAGAGTCCCGAGACCAGCAGCTTCTTCAGGGCTTCGTCGTTCGCCGCCAGCCGGTCCAGGAAGGCCGTGAGCAGCTTGCCTGCTTCGCCGCCCTTGATCGTGGCTTGAATGCTTTTGCCGGCGACCGGGCTGCCGTTAACCGTTTCCGTGGCGTCCGTCACGGTCAGCTTTTCGGGGTTCGGCAGTTGTTCCACAAAGACCGGGATGATGTCGAGAACAAGCTCGTTCAATTGCGTAAGCTGTCCGTATGTAAGCTCGGAAACCGAACCGGCTTCACCCGAAAGCCCGGAACCGATCGTAACCGGCTTCAAGGCTCCATCCGTCAGAAAAGCCATTTCGTTTCCGTCCTGATACAAATGAAACGGAATGGAGGCATCGCCCAGCTTGACCGTTCCTTTTAGGGAACCTTTCACCGGGCTGCTCACTTTGACGGAATCCATTTCGATGCTCAGATTACTTATCCACTTAAACAAAGCTTGCTCGGTTTCATCCAGTTGCGCCCCTTTGGCCGGGACGATTTTAATGCTCATCGTTTGAGAGCCTTCATAGGATTGAATGGTCCCCGTGTTTTGCAAAACCTGATTCAGGTTAACGCCGTTAACCGAATCGCAGCCGACAGCAAAAATCAATAATGCGGCCAGCATACCGGCGAGCACGCCGAAGCCTTTTTTTCTCCGTTTCATTCCATCACCTCGCAATTATTTGGGCACTTGACCGCCCCTGCCATCTATCCTACCATATTTCCCCTGTTCCCGAACGTGCAAATTGTCTTTCTTTGGAACGCTGTGCATGGGCGACTAAACAGGAACGCGGGCGGACATAACAAAAGGGGAACCCAATAGCGGAAGGTGATGGCATGCCGGAATTGCCGGAAATGGAAACCTACAAACGATTGCTTGTCCCGCGCATCATCGGCCATCCGATAACGGAAGTCCGGGTGGAGCGGGAAAAGTCCGTCAACCGGCCGCCCGGGGAGCTGGAGGCCGCGCTGCTCGGCAATAGCATTTCGGCTGTCGCGCGGCGGGCCAAGCATTTGCTGTTCCGCCTTCCGCCGGATCACTGCTTGCTGCTTCACTTGATGCTGGGCGGCTCGATGTTTCTCGGGACCGAAGAAGAGAAGCCGGATCGCACCGTTCAGGTCCGACTTTCCTTCGGCCAGGATCATTTGCATTTTATCGGGCTGCGGCTGGGCTATCTGCATCTTCTCCGCGAAGAAGAAGCGGAACGCAAATTAGGCAAGCTCGGCCCCGATCCGTTTGAGCCGCAGCTTACGGGGAAGGATTTTTCAGAGCGGCTGCACCGGAAACGGGGGGCGTTGAAGCCCGTTTTGGTGGATCAAAGCTTTCTGGCCGGAATCGGGAACTGCTACTCCGATGAAATATGCTTTGCCGCAGGCATCCGGCCGGGACGCGCCATTGCATCCCTGACGGAACCGGAAACGGAAGCGCTGCACCGCTCCATGCGGTCGGTGCTGTCCGAAGCGATCCGGTACGGCGGGTACATGGACATGCCGCTGTTTCCGGGAGATACCTTGACGGGCGGCTTCGACGAGCGCTGCATGGTGTACGACCGGGGAAATGAACCTTGTCTCCGCTGCGGAGGGACGATTCAAAAAACCGAAGTGTCGGGCAAAAAGGCATTTTTTTGTCCCGGCTGCCAGCACTAAGGAGGAGGGACATGCCCAGCATCGGCAGCCACATCAGCATTCGCAAGGGTTATCTGGCGTGCGCCCGGACAGCTGTCTCCATCGGGGCGGACGCGTTTCAGTATTTTCCGAAAAATCCCCGCCGGCTGTCCATAAAAGTCTTTAACCGCGAGGACGCGGCGGCCTGCAGCGCCTACTGCCGGGAGGAGGGCCTGGCCTCGGTGGGCCATGCGCCGTATCCGGTGAATCTGGCGGTCCGGACGCCGCCCGACCTGCTTGCGGCTGCCGTGGAGTCGCTGCGAAACGATCTGGCTATTGTGGAGGCTTGCGGCTCCGTCGGGCTGGTGGTTCATTTCGGCAAATCTTCGGCTCCCGATCCGCTGCAAGGGTATCGCGACATTGTCGCGACTCTGGATGACGTGCTGAACGATTGGCAGGGAAACGCCCGCATTCTGCTGGAAAACCAGGCCGGCGAAGGAAGCTTGATGGGGACCACGCTTCATGAGCTGGTGCAAATCCGGCGGATGGTGCGCCATCCCGAAAAGGTCGGCTTTTGCCTGGACACCTGTCATGCCTTCGGGAGCGGACTGCTGCGGCCCGGAAAATGGGACGAGCTGGAGCGGCTCGGCCGCGAGCTGGGATACTGGGAGCATGTGGGCGCCGTTCATTTGAACGATTCCGTTTATCCGTCGGGCTCCCGAAAGGACCGGCATGCCAACGCCGGCAAAGGGCATATCGGGCTGGACGGGTTGAGTCAGGTTTTGCGTTCGCAGGCGCTCCGGGAGGTGCCGTTTCTGCTGGAGACCGGAGCAGGCCCGGACGGGACGCACCGGGAAGAGATTGCTCTGCTGCGAAAAGCAGCCGAAACGCCGCTTCCGCAGTAAAAAGGGTGGAAAAAGAGCCGCCGGGGCGCTACAATGAGAAAAAACTTAGCCCGAGGAAGCGGTGAAGAGCATGGAAAGACAGCCGGTACCCGTTATCGAAATGACGGACATTCACTACCGCCGGGAAAAGAGAACGATTCTTGACGGCGTAAACCTGACCATGAACAAAGGAGAAAATTGGGTCATTCTCGGCCGCAACGGCTCAGGCAAAACGACGCTTCTGGAAATGATCAACGGGTATCTGTTTCCAAGCTCCGGCAGCATTAAAGTGCTGGGCGAGCTTTACGGGGAAACGGATCTTCGCGACATGCGCAAACGAATCGGCTACATCAGCCAATCGCTGTTTGAAAAGCTCGCCCTGCGCGATCCCGTGTGGGAGGTTGTGGCCACAGGCGCGTTTGCTTTTCTGCGGTTTTATCAAAAGGTTCCGGAAGCGGTGGTTGCAAAAGCGCTCGAATGGATCGAATTCGTCGGGCTCACAAAGCTGAAGGACCAGCCTCTCGGCACTTTGTCGCAGGGGGAGCGCAAAAAGATTTTGCTGGCCCGCACGCTGATGGCGGAGCCGTCCATTCTGATCCTGGACGAACCCTGTGCGGGCCTCGATCTCTACGAGCGGGAAAAGTTTCTCGCGAACCTGGAAAGCTTGCGAAATCCCGACCTCATCATGGTTTATGTCACCCATCATATTGAAGAAATTTTGCCGTCGTTTACGCATGCGGCGCTGCTGGAGGATGGAAGACTGACCGTTTCCGGCGTGAAGGAAACCGTACTCACGGCCGAATCGGTGTCGGAAGCGTTCGGGGTGAAGGTGCGCATCGACTGGTTTGGCGGCCGTCCATGGATAAAAGTCGGTTAACGATCGGATTGACAAGCATCTTCCCTCTTGAGAGGGAGGGTGTTTTTTTGTATCTGCGGTAGTTAACCTGGTTAATTTTTTTATTCGGCGTTGGACTCCCGCATTCCTTGCTTACCGCCACGTTTATGTGTCCAGCAACTCTTAGTTTATGTGATAAAACAAATAACTTAATGCTATTAAATAGAAATTCGGTGGACAGAAATCCCGCTGTGTGCCTATAATCGTGATCAAGCTTTCCAAACATTGGGAGGGGGCGTTGTAACGTTTTGAAGGAAAAGGCAGTTTATCCGGAGCTTTTGCGTCCGGGCGATGTGATCGGCGGCCGTTACCGGGTTCTGGAGCTGATTGGCCGGGGCGGAATGGGGGCGGTTTATCTCGCTGACGATGTCCGTCTGCCGGGAAAAGCTTGGGCGGTCAAAGCTTCGTCCCGCTATGCGCTAAACCGGACGGGCTTTGAAGAGGAAGCCGCCATTCTCGCCGCTCTGGACCATCCGTACCTGGCGAAAGCGGCGGATTTTTTTCCGCCCGACGACAGCGGGATCAGTTATCTCGTCATGGAATATGTAAAAGGCGAGAGCCTGCAGCGCCGTTACGAAACCGGCGCGCTGACGGTGCGGCAGCTGATCGGTTATGCGATGCAGTTGTGCGAGCTTTTCGAATACCTGCATGGCATCCGGCCGAAACCGGTTATTTACCGCGACTTGAAGCCCGCCAATGTCATGATAGACGAGCAGGACAACGTCCGTCTGATCGATTTCGGTATTGCCCGGAGCCAGACGAAAGGAAAGGCGGCGGATACTGTGCTGTTGGGGACCGTCGGCTTTGCCGCGCCGGAGCAGTTTGGCGGAGGCCCCTCCGATGCCCGCACCGACCTTTATACGCTCGGCGCAATGCTGCATTACCTGCTTTTTGGCGGGCGGTATTACGAGGGAGGCGCGATTGCTGAAAGGCCGGGCTGCCCGCAGCCGCTCTGTCGCGTGCTGGAAAAGCTCCTTCAGCCGCTTCCCGAACAGCGCTATCAAAGCAGCCGGGAGGTAAAGGCTGCGCTGGAGGAGCTGCTTCGCGTCGAAGCACAGGCCGCTTCGCCGGCCGGAGCGGGTCCCGCGGCAGCAAATGCAGGACCGGGGGAGAAGCAGCTGGTTGTTATCGGCGGAATGTATCCCGGCGCAGGCGCGACATTTGCCGCTCTGGCGCTCTGCCGGGCGCTCGGGGACGCCGGCGTCACTCATGCGCTGGCCGAGCTTCCGGCCAACGAGCCCGAGCTGTTCTCTCTCCTGGACGGCGAAAGGCGGTCTCAGGAGAACGTACTGCTCCTGCAGGACCTTCTCCTCGGAGAACAGGCCGGCCGTCAAAAGCCTTGGACGGAAGGGCTCGCCCAGTGGGTTCCGCTTGATCCCGAGCGGCCAAAACCCGGCTGGATGGGGGAATTCGCTTTTCGGTTGATGCAGGCGCTGAAGCGCCAGGTGGTCATCGTCGATATTTCCGGGCATTGGGATCATCCCGGGGCGGAGGAGCTGATTCACCGGGCCGATCTGGTGCTTGCGGTATACGGGCCTTTTCCGTCCAAGCTCGCGTCCGCCCGGTGCCGGTCTGCTTCGGCCCGGCTGGCGGAATGGCGGGAGCGGGGCCGTCCGATCCGGATCATAGCCAACGGGGACGCGGCCTTTGCCGAGCGGAAGGAATGGCTCGGCCTGCTGCCGTTCGGAAATCCTTTCGTTCTTCCGTTTGTTCCGCACGAGCGGGTGCTTGAGGCGGAGTGGAACGGCAGGCGGATTCAAAACGATCCCGTTTACGGGCAAATGCTGGCTGACTCTCTTGCTCCGCTGGTTTCCATGCTTGTTCCGCGGAAGAACGGGATGGATAAAAAGCGCGGGACCCGGCGGTTTTGGGGCGGATGGACCGGAAGCCGGGCATAAGTGTCTTGCATTTTTTCTGCGCTGTGCTATACTACAGTCAATATTTTAAAGCGAACGAGCGGAGGCACCGCCGTCGCAGGACTTTTTCCTGCGCGGCGGTGCTTTTTTGTTTGCTTGCAAAGGGAGTGATAAGCGTGGCTGCCTGGTTTTCCGACCGTATGTTTGTCTGTCTTTTCGTAGCGTCCGTAGCGATGATCATGGCCGGTTTTTTTGTACAGTGGGTTTTAAAGTCGTAGCAGAGGCGAGGTGAAGGAAATGGGATTGGTCAAGCTGGCCGTATTGGATGAGGATGCGGAATACCTGGATTGCCTGAAAGCTTATTTCCGCAGCGGAGATGCGGCGAAATTTTTTTCGCTTGCGGCGTTTACCCGAATGGCTGCCTTGGAGGAGTCCTGCCGGGAATCGGGGAAACCGGATATTTTACTTTACGATTCCGCGTTCCGCGAACGGCATCCCGTCTTGTCCGGAATGGCCAGAACAGTTTTCGAGCTTGGCGAGAAGCAGCCGTCCGATGGAAGTGAGGAGCGATTTCTCAGCAAATATCAGCCGCTGGATCAATTGACGGGGAAACTGACGGCTGCCGGCGCGGAACAGCAGGCGCGCGAGCAGGCCGGGTTTACCCGCGAAGCGAAGCTTATGGCGGTGTATTCCGCGTCCGGCGGCGCGGGAAAGTCGACGGTGGCCTGGAATGCCGCCCGGGCTTTGGCTATACGCGGCCATCGGGTCTTCTTGCTGAGTCTGGAAGCCGTGCAGACGCCGCTGCCCTTCTCCGTCTCTGCGGACGAAGACCGGGGCGGGCGCCTGCTGTATTACCTGAAAGCCGAACCGTCGAATATAGCCGTGCGGATTCAGGAGCTGAAGTGCAGCGATAATTTCGGTTCGCTTGATTTTCTGGAGCCTGTCGTTCAATCGGATGAAATGGAAAGGCTCGCTTCCGGGGAAACCGGCGTCCTTCTGGAAGCTCTCTGTCACTCCGGTTACGATTACGTGGTCGCCGACCTGGACAGCACGCTGCATGAAAGAACCGTGACTGCTCTCGGGCTGGCGGATCTGATTTTGTGGGTTCTTTGGGACGACGCCAATTGCATCGGGAAGAGCCGGAACGCTTTGGCCGAGCTGGCGAGAAGGCTGGACGGCAACAATGCTTGGGCTGGGAGTACGGTATTTGCCGCTAACCGCTATACCGGTTCATTCGTACATGATCTGGCCTCTGCGGGAATGGCTCCACAAGTGTACTTGCCGTACAATCCATCATGGAAATCCGTTGCTTCTCCGGGGCTGCTGCTGGAGGAACGAATCTATCAGGATGCGCTGGCGGAGACCGTCGAACGATTTTTTCAATCGAAAGAGCTGACGCGGCATGCAGGATGAGCAGCTTAGCCGGGACATCCGCCGGTATGTTCTCGAAGAGCTGGACCGCGAGCCGGCACGCTCCGACCGGGAGCTTCGGGACCTCATCGAGCGGGAGGTATTCCGCAAAGCCAAAGAAATCTATCTTCCGGCGGAGCGGAAGTGGAGGCTGGTGGAACGGGTTTTTCACTCGTTTCGCGGATTGGATATTTTGCAGCCGCTTATCGACGACCCTTCCGTTACGGAAATCATGATCAATGGGCATGACGAAATTTTTATTGAACGCGCGGGTTCGGTTTCCCCTTATGAAGGAAAGTTTGAAAGCGAGCAGAAGCTGGAGGATGTTATTCAATCGATCGTGGCGAAGGTCAACCGGGTCGTGAACGAAGGGTCTCCCATCGTGGATGCCCGGCTGCCGGACGGCTCGCGCGTCAATGTCGTGCTTCCTCCTGTCGCGCTGAAAGGTCCGACCCTGACCATCCGCAAATTCCCCGAAGTGCCGCTCACGATGGAGGATTTGATCCGGATGGGGGCAATCCCCAAGGATGCGGCGGATTTTCTGGCGCGTCTGGTCAGGGCCAAGTTCAACATCTTCATTGGCGGGGGAACGGGCTCCGGCAAAACGACCTTTCTCGGGGCATTGGCGGGGTTTATTCCGTGCGACGAACGGATTATCACCATTGAGGATTCCGCCGAGCTGCAAATCCGCAGCATCCCCAACCTTGTAGGACTGGAAACCCGGAACGCCAATACGGAAGGACGCGGCGAAATCACCATCCGCGAGCTGATCCGGGCTTCCCTGCGGATGCGCCCGAATCGCATTTTGGTAGGCGAAGTGAGAGGAGCGGAAGCTCTGGATATGCTGATGGCCATGAATACCGGTCACGAGGGAAGCCTGAGCACAGGGCATGCAAACTCTTCTTTGGACATGCTGAGCCGGCTGGAGACGATGGTTCTGAGCGGAGCTGACTTGCCTGTCGCGGTGGTGCGCAAGCAGGTGGCGTCCGCACTTGATCTTTTGGTTCATCTGTCCCGCATGCCCGACAAGTCGCGGAAAGTGACGGAAATTCATGAAGTGGCCGGCATCGAAGACGGGGAGGTGCTGTTGAACCCGCTCTATCTTTTCGATGAGTCCGAGGAAGACGGAGGCTGTCTTAAGCCGACCGGCAATGAGCTGCGTGATACAGCCAAGCTGCGGCTGGCGGAAGCAAGGGGAAGGAGGGAAGCGGCATTCTAGTTATCGCTTTAGCCTTTGGCTCGGGTTTGCTGGCCTGGGTCGTCATGATCGGGTTTTCAAAACGGGGCTTCCGCGCCCGCAATTCGCGAGAAAAGCAAAGCAGCAGGGAAAGAAGCGAAACGGATTACCGCATTTATGAGCTGTCCGGGCTGCAGAAGTGGATGACGGTTGCCGGATCGGGAATAGCCCTTGCGGCAGGCGGCTTTCTGTTTTACCGCAGTCCATGGGTCATTATCCCGGGTTTGTCCCTCGGCTTTCTGTTTCCCGCCAGGCGGGCCGGACGGCTCGCAGAGCTGCGCCGGCAGCAGCTTAGCGAGCAGTTCAAGCAGCTGCTTTATTCGCTGTCGTCGCTTCTTTCGGCGGGGCGATCCGTAGAAAATGCGTTTCGGGACGCATCGCGCGATTTGATCCTGATGTATCCCGACCCGAAGACGCCAATTTTGCTGGAGCTTCGCCGGATGGTCGGCAAGCTGGATTATGGCGAAACGATAGAAGAAGTCTTGCATGATTTGGCCCGCCGTTCGGGACTGGAGGATATCCGCAATTTTGCCGATGTGTTCGGCACCTGCAAGCGGACGGGAGGAAATCTGGTGGAGGTGGTTCGGCGGACCTCCAATATGATTGCGGAGAAAATCGAAGTCAAGCAGGAGATCGGGGTGATGATCGCCCAAAAGAAATTTGAATCCCGGGTGCTGAGCTTGGCTCCTCTGCTTGTTGTGGCGTTTTTAAGCCTGTCTTCTCCTGAATACATGAGTCCTTTATACGGAAATGCAAGAGGCGTTGCCGTCATGACGGTTTGCTTGCTTGCGCTGGGGGGATGCATGTGGCTCAGCCAAAAGCTGATCAGCATCGAGGTTTAGCCGGAAATCGGGAGCTAAAGACGGTTCTTCCGAATCGGCGTATTCCTTTGTTTCATCCGGCGGCGGAGAAGCTGATCCGCAGCACGCAGGCGGAAAGCCGCTTTCCGGCTCTTTTCACCAAGGTTCAATTGAAGCTGTTCCTGCTGGCCGGTCCTTCGGCGGGGCCCAATGCCGCAGCCGATTATTTGACGTTTGTTCTCGCAGCGGCAATGCTGGCGATCACGCTTATGGCCGCTCTGGGAGCAGCAGCAGGCGATCCGGCACTGCTAATGGCCGGCGCGCTTGCCGCCGCACTGGTTCCTGTGTTTCTCGTTCGGCGGCTGGACATGCTCGTCCGTGCCAAACGGCGGATGATGGTGATGGAAATGCCCGAGCTGCTGAACAAACTCGTGCTGCTGGTGAACGCCGGAGAGACGGTGCAGCAGGCGCTCGGCAAATGCATGAAGCCGCCCGGGAAGGAGCCGGGACCGGGACCGGAGCATCCGCTGTATGTGGAGCTGGCCTTATTGGTGTCCGATATGGCCAATAATGTTTCCTTCCCCGTAGCGTTGGAGAATTTCAGCAAACGCTGCGCGGTTCAGGAAGTATCCTTGTTCACCAATACGGTGCTGCTCAACTACCGTCGGGGCGGGGATGATTTTGTAACCAGTTTGCGGGAACTGGGGCGCGTTCTTTGGGAGAAACGCAAGTCGCAGGCGAGAACCATAGGGGAAGAAGCGTCCTCCAAGCTGGTCTTCCCCATGGTCGCCATTTTCCTGGTCGTAACCGTCATCGTGGCGGCTCCCGCCATTCTGATGATGGGATAGCAATTATATAGAAGAAAGGTGTGCAGAAAACATGGAAAACAGCTTGCCGGCATTCAGAGGAAAAGCAAGAAGCTGGGCGTCAAAAGGGAAGAAAAGAGCGAGCCGCTTCATGAGGGAAGAAGAAGGGCTGGGAACGCTGGAGATTTTAATGATTTTGGCGGTACTGGTCATTATTGCGATTGCCTTCCGGAAATGGATTATTAAATGGGTGAACAAGCTCTTTGACGATACGGACGGCAAAATTACTACCAATTCCACAAGCCCGAAAGAACCGACGTCCTGATCCGCTATGAACAACTCGTCTGCCGCGCTTCGGCGGCTCTGGTCCCGGGAAGAGGGCTCATGGACGATGGAGGCGACTTTGGTATTCCCGATTCTCCTGCTTCTTTCGTTCGGTTTGATTTTCTTCAGTTTGTACTTGTACCGCTCCGCCAATCTGGAATTTGCCGCGGACGCAGCGGCGGAGCGGGCGGCATTCAATTGGGACAACTCCAGGAAAGACCCTGTTAGCGGCGCGTTTTATGCAGGCGAGAACGATGGTCTTTACTGGCGGATATCCGGCTCGGAATGGTCGGCGCTGCTTGGTTTTGGCGGCGGCGCATCCAGCCGTTTGGAGCTGCCCCTGACGGCCGGCGCCGAGCATAACCTCAATCAGCGAAAACTGGCCCGTCCCGCTGGCAGCCTGCCGGGCGACGCCTCCGGCACGATGGAATACCGAAACAGTTTGCTGGAGCGCAGCGTGACGGCGGAGCTTCGCCAAGATGCGCGAATTCCGAAACTGTATGAAGAATGGACGGGAAAACGGATAAGTGAAGGTGCCGCGAAATCTTATGTTACCGAACCGGCTGAATTTCTTCGCAACGTGGAAATTTTGACTGAATATGCAGGCCGTTTAAAGGAATATTTGAGCAAAGAAGGCGGCGCTTCGGCCTTTGACCGGTTTTCCGAGGAAAAGCCCATGCCGTATATCGATACTGAAGCGAAAGCCAAGCTTTATGTGCAAGAGATGGTAAACGGCCGGGGAGCAGTGATGGATACGTCTATGGGAGAACGGCAATACGACGCTGTAGACCCTGACCGCGTCGCCCATGAAGTGAAATATACCATGCGCGGCGGAGCCGGGTTGTATGAGGAGGAAATTCTGAAGGACGCCGAGCTGATTCGCAAAGGCATGATCAAAGGCTGCATATGGCATATTTTCCGGGTGAAAAACAGCGGAAGGTATGAACTTAGCGAGGCCATTCGCCAAAAGCTGGATCAATCCGGCATAACCGTCGTTTATCACGATAACCGGTAGGACCGGCAAGGGGGACCGGATGCGGATACGATTTTTGTTCAAAGCCGACGGTTCGGCGTCGGTCTACTTGATTCTGATTCTGCTCCCGATGTTTGTGCTGAATGCAGTCTTCATCGACCTGATCCGCTACCAGCTCGCGGAACGCCAAACCGAGCGGGCCGTCAAAGCGGCCGTTCGTTCGGTACTGTCGGAATTCGAGCCGGAGCTGCGAAAGTACGGCTTGTTCGGGAGGGACGGTTCGGAGGAAGCAATGAAGGAGCTTTTCGCTAATATCGTAACGGAGAATGTGACCGGCGGGAGCTCGTCCGATTCTTTTCGTTATTTATCCATGGAGCATAACGGCGAAGAGGATTCGGTCAAAGGAATGGACACTTTGGGAAACCAAAGCGTTTTTCGGACGCAGGTCATGGAGGATATGAAATACCGGGCTCCGGCCGAATTCGCTCTGGAAATTGTGGAGAAGTTCCGTAAAACCGGAACGGCTGAAGCATTGAGTGCAGCGTCCGATCTTTATGAACAATCGCTCTCCCTTCAGAAGAAGGCGGATGCTGTACATGAGGCATTGGATCGAGCGTGGGAGGAAGCGCAAGCGTTAAGTCGAACGGCCGACGGTTTCGCAGCTTCCTACCGGGAGCGGTTAACGAAGATCGGGGGACTCGCGGAACGGATCGGCTTAAACGACGCGGTAACGGCCGCGGAATCGCTTCGCGGCATAGAAGACAGCCTGAGGCAATCGGAGAAATCGCTTCGGGAGCTGCAAAGCTCCCTCGATTCCGCCCATAGGTCGCTGAAAGAGCTGAATCGCGACGCCAAGAAAAATGCGGCCCGAATTGCGGCCCTTCGGTCGCAAATCCAATCCATCGGGGAATCGATCCGGACGTTGGATCAATCGATTCAAAGTTTAGGAGAGCGGAAGCTGAACGTGGAACAGCTGTTGAAGGACATCGCCGAATATGCCGTGCTGACGGAATCGGCTCGAGCCGCGCTTCCCGCCGATGCGCAAGCGCTAGACAGCCGCTATAGGACTTTTTCCGAAAGTCTTGCCTCCGCAAGAAAAGCCAATGAAGCATTAATAGAAGAAAAAGAGAAGTTGACGGCCCGGTATTCCGGTCAAGATACGGCCCGCCTTTTTGAAACCGTTCCGGTGTGGAACGATGGGTTTTTTAACGAATACGGTACGCAGGCCGGCCGGATACCTGCTCTGTTTCATGGCTTTTCGGCACAATGGACGGGAACCGATTTGTTTGCCGGAGCCGGGTTCAAAAAACTGGAGGACTCCATCGGGAGTCTCGGAAAAACCGTAACGGAGTTTCGCAGCACCCGCCATGCTTTGGAACGGGAACGTGAAGAGAAGCGGAAAGCCATCAAAGGAAAAGAGGATGAGCAGCGCGGCAGGCTGGGAAGCGCGCTTGGCGCGGTGAACAACGTGCTTGGCAATTGCGGGGAATGGGGGGCACCCGATTCGTTTGCGGCGGCTTACCGCACTTTACAAGGAGAGGAAGCGGAAACGGGTTATTACGCCAAATACATGCGTTACAATTCCCAGGATCCCGGCGGAGCAGGCTCCGAGGGATTGGGACAGCCGGCCGCCGATCCGGATAAAGGGCTGAAGGCGGCGATGTCTCTGTCCGAGCGGCTGGGCAATGTGCTGCGTGAAGCCCGGGGTGAGCTTTTTTTGAACGAATATGCGCTCTCGCGTTTTACCTACCGGACCTCTCCGGCCGGAGAAGCGTCCGACCGGCCGCTCCCCGGGCAGGAAGCGGAATACATCCTATATGGCTTCTCTTCCTGTTCGGCAAATTACTCCGCCGCTTATGGCGAAATGTTTTTGATGCTGTTTGCCATTCGAACCGTTGAAGCGGTTTCCGACCCGAAGCTTCAAACCCTAAACATCGGATCTCCGCTTCTGATGCTTTTGGCGGCGGCCGCCGAAGGAGCGGCGAAAGCCTACGGGGAAGTAAACAAGCTTGTCAAAGGAGAAACCATAGCGGCAGTCGCCAAGTTTCCCGCTCTGAAAGTAAGCTACAAGGATTTGCTGCGTGTTATGTACCTGCTGCACAGCAACGACCGAAAGATGATGGCCCGTATGCAGGCGCTGATCGAATTGGACAGCGGGCTGGATTTAACGAAACAGACCACGCATATCCAGGGAGAGGCCGCTGCGCATTTTCGTTTGTGGTTTCTGCCGGGGGTGGCCAAGCTGTTGGAAAAACCGCTTTATGGAGAAGTGGAAGGGAACCTGGTCAAGGTCAAAGCAACGGCGGTGATGGCCTATTAAACGAAAGCCGTTTGTCCTGCAAAACGATGGTGGCATGGCCCTCGAGGCTGTGCTTGTGCTTCCTTTCTTCCTCGTGTTTGTGCTCACTTTAAGCGTCTTTATCCGGATTTCCGTGATCGAATCGAAGCTGCAATCGGCTGCCTCCGAAACCGTAAAAGAGATTGCGACTCATTACGGGCCTTTGGATATGCTGCTCAAGGAAGCTGCAAAATCGCTATCCGGCTCCAAGGCCAGTGTCCTTTATGACAGCGTGCTTGGGAAGATCGTAGAAGCAAAAGAAAGGCTCGGGCAAGCAGAGGACACGGGTGGCCGCCTGGAAGCGCTTCTGCCCAAACCGGTTGTCGAATGGCTGGAATGGGAAAAGCTCCACCGCGAGCGGCTGGAGGCTTCCGGCTTGGATGCGCTGCAAGACGCTGCAAGCGAATCGGTTGATCCGGCCGTCAACCGGGCGTTTGCCCCGATTGTGCTGCACTTCGCCGACAAAAGGGTGATCCGGGAAAAACACTTTCGGGTCACAAAGGTTAAGGTGCCGAATCCGTTTCAGGCTTCATCCGACATGCTTGCCGTTGAGGTTGAATATGAATACCGGCTGCCGCTCCCGTTTCTCGACAAGAAAATCACCTTGCGAAAGAAGGCGCAGGAGCGGGTATGGATCGGCAAATAGAAAGGAAAGAAGAAGGAATGTGGATTTTGCTTGGCGTATTGCTGTTAACCGCTTTGGCGACGGATGCCCGCACGAGCCGGATTCCGAACTGGCTTACGCTGACCGGAGCGGCCGGCGGTTTTGTTTATCAGACGGTCGCATATGGAACGGAAGGATTGTGGCTTGCGTTTGCCGGCTGGTGCATCGGATTTGCTCCCTTGTACGTGCTCTATTTGTTCGGGGCGCTCGGTGCGGGCGACGTCAAGCTGTTCGGGGCGATCGGCGCAATCGGGGGAGGCTTGTTCGCGCTCAATTGCGCACTGTATTCGATGCTGTTCGCCGGTCTGATCGGGCTGTTCATCTTGCTCCGGAAGAAGCTGCTTTTTCTCCGCATCCGGCAGCTTTTGTTCGGGCTGCTCGCCTTTCTGGGCTGGAAGGACCGGAAAGCGCTGCTGATTGTACCCAAGAAGGAAATGCTGCGGTTTCCGTTTATGTATGCCGTTGCGCCAGCCGCACTTGTTTTGCTGGCGGAGTTTTTGACCGGAAATGGAGGGATATGAGGTGGGCGCGCTACAGGGATTCCTTTGCGATCGGGTGGAACGGGGCGGGCATTTTTTGGTCATTGGCCGCAGCGAGCCGCTTCGAAACGCGGATTTTGTGCAGACCGAGAAGAAGATGCTGACGCGCTGCCGCGTTCCGGGAATCATGCCGGTTCAGTTCGAAGAGATGGATTTGCAAATCAACATTCTGTTCGCCTATACGGGCAAACGTCCGCTTGCTGTAGAAGCCCGCTTCGGAAGCTTCGGACCTGAACCGTTTGCCCGTGTGCTTCTCGCGATCGCTTCCCTTCTGGAGGGAAGCGTCGCTTATCTGCTGAACCCGGAACGGTACGTTCTGGATGCGCAGTGGGTTTACTGCTCGAATGGCTGGAACGAGCCCGAGCTGATGTATCTGCCTCTTCACGGGTTTCAACAGGAGGAAAGCCTGGAAGCGCGATGGAACCGGTTTGCCAAAAACCTGTGGTCTTTTGCGTCGGGGATGCAAAACGGAAGCGAACCGGATTTGCCCGCTTTTTTAAACGGGGCATCCGGTCCGTGGGAATATAAGAAACGCATTCAGGCGGCATACCGTTCGGGGAACCTGGAAGCGGAGGAAGCCAGGGGGCAGGCGGAGGAGAGAAGAGAATCCGCGTTTTCCGGCAAGCAGTCCCGAATGCTGTCTTATGCTGCACACACGGGCAGTCTTGATCCCGTGTCCAAGCCATTACTTCCAAACGTGAATGCTTCACCGAAAGGGCATGGAAATCCGGCTTCGGCCAAACCTGCGGCCCGCGGCCGCAACCCCCGTTTCGCCCGTTTTTCCAGTGAACGCCTTTTTCCGGAGGACGAAGCGAAAGGCACCTATGCAGCCGGCCTAGCGGAAGAGTCGGCTGCCGGGACCGGAACCAGGCACGGCGTGCATCCCGGTTTTGTGCTGGCTGTTTGTTTGGCGGCTTCCGGGTATAGCTGGCTGGAATATGGCTCCGTCCAAACGGAAGGTATGCTTTACCTCGCCTTGGGCTTTACCTTCCTGTGCCTGACGCTTGGATACGGCTGGAGAAAAGTCGGTTTCCAGGCGATACCGGGAGATGCGGAGGTGCGGCCGGGACCGGACGTCCCGGAGCCGGCCGGTCGAGCGCCGGCCGCGGACGCGATTTACAAGCGGCTTAGCGGAGAAAGCAATGAAGAAGCGTTCCGCAGCCGGACGCCCGGCCCCGATGCGGCGGCTTCCGATCCCTTTGCGGGTACTTTGCTTCCGGAGAGACGGGAGAAGGCCGGGAAGGACTATTATATGAATTTGTCCGACCGGACGGTTTTATTGGGAGGCGGGCAGGCAACCGTGCTGCTGGACCGGCAAGCCGTCCCGTCTGCCGAAGCGGCCTGGGCGGAGTTCCGCAACCGGGAAGAAGAATTTTCCGTCCCGATTCCCGAAGGCGGATTGGTGATCGGACGCGAATCCGGTCAGACCCCTTTCGCGGCGGCTGACCACGGAGTGTCAAGGCAGCACGCGGAATTGGTTCGCACGGAGGAAGGAGTGGCGCTCCGGGACCTTGGGTCCAAGAACGGAACCCGGCGCGGAGGAGAAGCACTTGTGCCATTCAAGGATTATCCCCTTGCGCAGGGCGAACGGTTCCAAATAGCAGGGTGGACCTGCACCGTCAAATGGTAAGCAGCAAGCCGGCAGGGAAGGCATACATCGGCAGCGCCGGCAGTGCAAGCTGATTGCGTAGGCTAACCCTATGAACCAAATCGGCGGACTGGATTTCGTATCCGGTCCGCCGCTTTTGCTTTGACTTGGAGGTTACCGCCTCCAAACGGAAGCTTTGCTCCTTGCTTCATAGGCTGCAAACCATTGGCCGGACATTCAACAGGCCCGCCTTCTCTATTGACCCTGCGGGGGTTTATCGGTATAATGTCGGCAAACATTCCTCCCTCGGCGAGGAAAGGAGCAGCCGGTCATGATCACGCATATCGTGTTTTTTCGATTAAAGGATACAAGCCCGGAAGGGCTGGCCAAAACCCGGGAAACGATCCTCTCGATGGACGGGAAGATTCCGGGATTGGTGAGCCTTGAAGCAGGCGTAAATTTCGTGCCGTCCGGCAGGGCGTACGATTTGGCGCTCGTGGCAAAGTTTGAAACGCTTGAAGATCTGGACGTTTACCAAAAGCATCCCGTGCACCAGCCGGTAATCGCCTACATGGGACAAGCGACCCGCGAGCCTTCCGTCGCGGTCGATTTCGAGAGCTGACGCAGCGCGCCCGCAACCGACTCTTTTCCGAAAAAAACAGACCCACTATTGTACATACAATTGACGAATTGGTCAACTTCATATATCATAGATACTGAAGAATGTTTAGTGGACATACTGGATTCATTTCGGGGGCTATAAAGTGTCGATAAGGGAGTGAGACGGCATGGCTTCAGAGAAGCGTAAAAAACTTCGGATGGATATGCTTGATGAGCTTTATGAGTTTCACCTCGCGGAAAGAGGCAAAAAAGCACTCATCCCCGGGAATCTCGAAGATCGGGACCCGGAAAAATATTTTGCGCTGGAATATTTGGCCGACAAGGGCCTGATCCGGTTCAAAGCCGAAAACGGCCAGCTGGTCGCGAAGATTACCCAGTTTGGGATTAACCTGGTCAAAAATCTCAACTTGGGCGGCGGCGGCAATCCTTTGCCTTCGATTTAGCGGCCGCGGCAGCGGTTGTCTCTCAAGCGGACAAATGAAACGATAGCTCGCAGGCAGTGTAGTTTCCCCCGGGTGACTACACTGTTTTGCTGTGTAGATAAATGGAAGGATGGGGTTTTATGAAAAACCGGCTCAACCGCGACTATATCCTGCAACTGTTGAAGGAGCTGCTGGCGATTCCAAGTCCGACCGGGTATGCGCGGCAGGCCGTGGACCGGATCGAGGCCGAAGCGAAACGGCTGGGGTATTCCTTTGAACGGACGCCGAAGGGAATGGGAATCGTGACGGTCCCCGGCAAAACAGAGGAAACGCTTGGTCTTACCGGGCACGTGGACACGCTCGGCGCCATGGTCCGTTCGGTTAAAGCGAACGGGATGCTCCGTTTCACATCGCTCGGCGGGTATTCCATGACAAGCATTGAAAACGAATACTGCACGGTTCACACACGCAGCGGCAAGACGATCGGCGGAACGATTCTCTCCACCCATCCTTCCGTACATGTATATTCGGACGTACGGGACCAAAAACGCGAGGAAGCCAACATGGAGATCCGTCTCGACGCGGACGCCGCAAGTGCGGATGACGTGGAGAAGCTTGGCATCCGGGTAGGGGACATCGTGTCCTTCGATCCCCGCACACGGCTTGACGGCGGCTGGATCAAGTCGCGCCATCTGGACGACAAAGCGGGCGTCGCTTGCCTGTTCGGCCTTCTGGAGCTGCTGAGCCGCGAAAAGCTGGTCCCGGAGCGCACCCTCAAAGTCTGCGTGACCACCTACGAGGAAGTCGGACACGGGGCCTCCTATCTGCCGCCCGATATTCGCGACCTGCTGGCCGTGGACATGGGCGCGATCGGAGATGATCTGTCCTGCACCGAAAAAGACGTCTCCATCTGCGCCAAGGATTCGTCCGGCCCCTACGATTACGACATGGTGTCCGACCTTATCCGTTTAGCGGAACGGGAAGAGCTCGGCTTTGCGATTGACATCTACCCTTCATACGGATCGGACGCGTCCGCATCCCTCCGGGGCGGCAGCAACATTCGGGCCGCCCTGATCGGACCCGGCGTGCATGCCTCCCACGGCATGGAGCGGACGCACGAGGAAGCCCTCTGGAATACAACGGCTCTCCTGGCCGCTTATGTGACGGAGAAGCGCTCATGAGCATGCTGAGCGTGGAACAGCTCACCAAAAGCTACGGGGAGAAGGTGCTGTTTGACAGCATCTCGTTTGCGGTTGAGCCTAGGCAGCGGATTGGGCTGATCGGCGTCAACGGCACCGGCAAATCCTCGCTGCTCAAGGCCGTGGGCGGAATCGAGCCGGCCGACGGAGGAAAGCTGGTGCACGCGAAGGATTTCCGGGCCGAGTATTTGGCGCAGGACCCTTTCTTCGCCGAAGGCGTTACGGTGCTGGAGCATGTCTTCCGCGGCGACAACCCGCTCATGCGGACGCTGCGCGACTATGAAGCGGCGCTTGCCGACCTGGAGCAAAACCCTGCCGACGACCGCCTTCAGGCCCGGCTGTTCCGGGCGCAGCAGGCGATGGACGCGGCGGGTGCCTGGGAAGCCGAAACACGGGCGAAAGCGATTCTGGGCCGGCTTGGCATCGACGCGTTCGGCAAACCGGTTTCCGAGTTGTCCGGCGGGCAACGCAAGCGGGTTGCGCTTGCATCCGCGCTGATCCAGCCGGCGGATTTGCTGATCCTGGACGAGCCGACCAACCACATCGACAACCGGACGGTAGGCTGGCTGGAACAGGAGCTGTCCCGGTACCGCGGCGCGCTGCTGCTGGTCACCCACGACCGTTACTTTCTGGATCGGGTAACCAACCGGATTTTCGAGCTTCACCGGGGATTGCTGTATGTGTACGAGGGGAACTATTCCTATTTTCTCGACAAGAAAGCCGAGCGGGAGGAACGCGAGGCGGCTTCCGAAGCGAAGCGGCAAAACCTGCTTCGCCGCGAGCTGGAATGGCTGAAGCGCGGCGCCAAAGCGCGCACGACCAAGCAGAAAGCGCGCATCGACCGGGTGGAGGAATTGCGCGACCGCAAAACGGATGGCCCGGACGAGGCGCTCGACTTTGCCGTCGGCGCCAGCCGGCTCGGCCGGAAGGTGCTGGAGCTGGACCGTTTGACGAAATCGGCGGACGGGCGGAAGCTGATCGACGGCTTCAGCCACATCGTACTGCCGGGCGAGCGAATCGGCATCGTAGGGCCAAACGGGAGCGGAAAAACCACGCTGCTGAACCTGATGGCGGGCCGATTGCAGCCGGATGAGGGCACGGTCGAGACGGGAGCGACCGTCAAGCTGGCGTTTTATACGCAGGAAAACGAAGAGCTTGACGGAAGCAAGCGGGTCATCGAATATATAAAAGAGGCGGCGGAAGTGATTCATACGCCGGATGGCGAAACCATCACCGCCGCCCAAATGCTCGAACGTTTTCTGTTTCCCGGGCCGCAGCAGTGGACGTACATTTCCCGTCTGTCGGGCGGGGAGAAGCGCCGGCTGTACCTGCTCCGCACGCTGATGGGCGAGCCGAACGTACTGCTGCTGGACGAACCGACGAATGATCTGGACATCCAAACGCTGACCGTCCTGGAGGATTACCTGGACCAGTTCCCGGGCTCGGTCATTACCGTTTCCCACGACCGCTATTTTCTGGACCGCACCGTGGACCGGCTCTTTGTTTTCGAGGGAGACGGAAGCATCCGCAAATTCGAAGGGAATTACAGCGAATACGCGGAGAGGCTGGAGCTGGAAGGCGGAGCGTCCGAATCGCGTGCCGATCAGGACGCCAAAGGAGCTTCCGCTGGGAGCGGAGGACGGGGACCGGCTTCCCAACCGGAAGGACCCGGCAAAGAGACGGCAGGCGCAGAAGCCCGAAAACCGCGCAAGCTGTCGTACAAGGACCAGAAGGAATGGGATGAGATCGAAGGCGTGATCGCCGGTCTGGAAGCCCGTATCGAAGAGGTAAAAGGGCAGATCGAAGTAAACGGGAGCGACTACGACAAAGTCCGCGAGCTGTTCGACGAGCAGAACGCGTTAACCGAAAAGCTGGATAAGGCAATGGAGCGCTGGACCGAGCTTTCCGAGCTGGTCGAGGAAATTGCCCGCAACCAGGCAAATTAAAGCAAAGGCGGTAAGCAAATGATTAATACATCCAACGTGACGCTTCGGTACGGGAGCCGCGCGCTTTTCGAAGACGTCAACATCAAATTCACGCCGGGCAACTGCTACGGTCTGATCGGCGCAAACGGAGCGGGCAAATCCACGTTCCTGAAAATTCTGGCCGGAGAAATCGAACCGACGCGCGGCGAAGTCAGCATCACGCCGGGCGAGCGGATGGCGGTTCTGAAGCAGAACCATTTCGAATACGACGAGTACGAAGTGTTGAAGACGGTCATCATGGGCCATACCAAGCTTTATGAAATCATGGAGGAAAAGGACGCCATTTACATGAAGCCGGACTTCTCCGATGAAGACGGCATGCGCGCCGCCGAGCTCGAGGGCGAGTTTGCCGAGCTGAACGGCTGGGAGGCCGAATCGGACGCCGCCGCGCTTTTGATGGGCCTTGGCATCCCGAAGGACCTGCACGACAAAAAAATGAAAGAGCTGGACGGCAACGAGAAAGTGCGCGTGCTGCTCGCTCAAGCCCTGTTCGGAACGCCGAATATTCTGCTGCTGGACGAACCGACCAACCACTTGGACCTGGAATCGATTCAATGGCTCGAAAACTTCCTGGCTAAATTTGAAGGCACCGTTATCGTGGTTTCCCACGACCGCCACTTCCTGAATCAGGTGTGCACCCATATCGCCGACATCGACTTCGGCAAAATCCAGCTGTACGTCGGCAACTACGACTTCTGGTACGAGTCGAGCCAGCTGGCTACGCGCCTGATCTCCGACAAAAACAAAAAGATCGAGGAGAAACGCAAAGAGCTGGAGGAGTTTATTCGCCGGTTCAGCGCCAACGCCTCCAAATCCAAACAGGCGACCTCGCGGAAAAAGCAGCTGGAAAAGCTCACGCTGGAGGACATCCGTCCGTCCAACCGCAAGTACCCGTTTATCAACTTCAAACCGGAGCGTGAAGCGGGCAAGCAAATCCTGACGGTGGAGAATCTGTCCAAGACCATCGACGGTCAACAGGTGCTGAACAACGTCAGCTTTACCTTGAACAAAGGGGACAAGGTCGTGCTGGCCGGACCGGACGGCATTGCCAAAACGACACTGTTCCAGATTCTGGCGGGCGAGCTCGAAGCGGACAGCGGCAGCTTCTCCTGGGGCGTTACCACTACACAAGCCTACTTCCCGAAAGAAAACACCAAGTACTTTGACGGCGTGGAGCTGACCCTCATTGATTGGCTGCGTCAATTCTCGAAGGATCAGGACGAGCAGTTCATCCGCGGCTACCTCGGCCGGATGCTGTTCTCCGGAGAGGAAGCCACCAAAAAAGCAAGCGTTCTGTCCGGGGGCGAAAAGGTGCGCTGCATGTTTGCCCGCATGATGCTGTCCGGGGCCAACGTGCTGATGTTCGACGAGCCGACCAACCACTTGGATCTGGAATCGATTACGGCGCTCAATAACGGGCTGCGTGACTTTGACGGCACGTTCCTGATCGTCTCCCATGACCATCAGCTTTTGCAGACGGTCGGCAACCGCGTCATTGAAATTACGCCGAAGGGCATCATCGACCGCCTCTCCACGTTCGACGAATACCTGGAAAACCCTGACGTCGCCAAGCTGAAAGAAGAAATGTACGCTTAACCGGCGGTGCAAGCCGGGAGCATGCAAAAGGCCCGCCCGAAAGCGAATCTGCTTCGGGCGGGCCTTTTGCATGATCGGATTCGACATCCGGCATCGGCGCGGCGGCGCAAAGAAAAAGGAGCCGGTCCGTGCCGTCTGGGGAACGGCAAACGGAGCGGCTCCGGTTTTGCTTCTTCAGCTTCCGCCTGTGCGGCGGCGCTGGTTGTTGACCTTCTTGGTCATTTGGCTCTTGGCGGTCATGTTGCCGGCGCGCTGGTTGCCGCTATTTTTGCTATCCGCCTGCGCCTTTTTTTTCTGCTCCAGCTGTTTTCGGATCGCTTCCGCGAGGCTCACTTTTTTCGGTTCGGCGGAGGCTGCGGCCGTTTCCTGCTCCGGTTGGGATTGGTTGGGCTCGGTCATGCTTAACACCTGCTTTTTCTGTGGTATAGTGGTATTGTAAAACATGCTTTCCGCGCAAGCAACCGCAATCCTTTTTATAGCGAATCTCTCCTCACTGCAAACCTTGATTTCGATGAAACCGTTGCCGCTTCTGCCCCGTAACTATTGAAAGCCCGCATCCGAGGCTAGCTGAAGAGGAGGCTGCGACATTGTTCCAGAGAGACTACATTCTTCGCATGATCGAACAGATGACCGGTTTTGTGGCCACCATCGCCGGTTTGAAGAAGCAGCACAAACAGGAGCAGGCCTTTGAAGTGGTAGATGATATGCTCGGCCGGTTTTTCCGGATGAATTCCAAGCTGGTGAACGGTTTGTCGGAGCAGGATATACTGGCCATGCTGACCGTAAACGGTTTTTTGGAGACGGAGCGCGTCCTGGCCCTGGCCCGGATTCTCAAAGAAGAAGGCGGGCTGTACGACAGCCTGGACGATCCGGAAGAAGCGGTTCCGCGTTACATAAAAGCGCTGGGGCTTACGCTTGCGGCTGCTGAGCAGGAAGAGCCTGGGCCGGAAGCCCGCGAGCAGGCCGATGAACTGGTTGAACTGCTGCGTGAATATCGGCTGCCGGCAGGAATGCTGCAGCGGCTGGTCGGATATTACGAAACAACCGGACAATTCGCCAAAGCGGAGGACCGCTTGTTTGAGCTGCTGCAGACGGAAGGCGTCGATTCGGGAGCGGTGGTGGAGGAGGGGCTCCGGTTTTACGGCCGTCTGGCGGACCGGAGCGACGAAGAGCTCGAACGGGGCGGATTGCCCCGGGAAGAGATATCCGAAGGCCTAGCCGATCTGGAAGCGGCGAAATCTTGAAAAGGAGGCGGCAGCATGTCCGTCATTACCGTTGGGGATAAAGTAAAAGCATCGTTTAAAACCGGCGAATACGTAGGCGAAGTCGTCGAGCTGACGGAACGCAAAGCGGCCGTACGCGTCCTGGCGGTTTTGAAGCACCCGGCGCAGGGCGATCTGCACCACCCGGACCGGGCGGATGTTTCGTTTTTTCATCAGCGTCGCGCGCTGGCCGAGAACGAAATCGCTTTGATGCCCCTTTCCACCATTGTACTGTTTTCCGGGGACGTTCCCGGTTACAGGGCATCGCTGAAGCTGGCCTTCGACCGCGAAGAGCGGCGTCTGCGGGACCAATACGAGTATGCCGAACGGGCGCTCCGGGAATTGCGGGAGCTGGGCGGCGATTATTTCAAGGATTCATCATTTTGAGAATAAAGAGGCGATAGGGATGAATGCGCACGAAATCGATTACCACATCCACGGCAGCGAAATGCAATGCGTGGAAATTGTGCTGGACCCGGGCGAAAGTGTTATAGCGGAAGCGGGAAGCTTCATGGCGATGGACCAAAGCATCCGCATGGAAACGATTTTCGGAGACGGCTCCAAAGGCGGCGGAGGGCTGATGGGCAAGCTGATGGGAGCGGGCAAGCGCCTGCTGACCGGCGAAAGCCTGTTTATGACCGTCTTCACCAATGAAGGACGCGGCCGCGAAAGCATTCTGTTTGCTTCGCCTTACCCGGGCAAGATCATTCCCTTCGACCTCAGCGTGCTGAACGGAAAGCTGATCTGCCAAAAGGATTCGTTTCTTTGCGCAGCCAAAGGGGTTTCGGTCGGCATCGAATTCCAGCGGAAGCTGGGCGCCGGCTTTTTCGGCGGCGAAGGCTTTATTATGCAAAAGCTCGAAGGGGACGGCCTGGCCTTTGTTCATTCCGGCGGCTTTGTCGTGGAGCGGACGCTGAACCCGGGCGAGACGCTGCGCATCGACACGGGGTGTCTGGTCGCGATGACCCCGAACGTGGACTACAACATCGAATTTGTAAAAGGAGTCAAAACGGCGCTGTTCGGCGGCGAAGGCCTCTTTTTTGCGACGCTTCGCGGGCCGGGCACCGTATGGATTCAATCGCTCCCGTTCAGCCGGATGGCGGACCGCATTATGAGCGCTTCGATCAGAGGCGGCAAAGACGAGGGCAGCATCCTCGGGGGTATCGGCAATCTGTTCGACGGAAGATAAGGAACCGCATCGCGGAGAGACGGTTGGCGGCAGGAGGCGGGACAACATGAATTTGCAGAATCTACAGCTGAAATGGAACGGCCACACCCATACGGAGTTTTGCCGGCACGGGAGCTCCGCGCCCATGGAGGACTATCTGGAGGAAGCGGCCCGGCTGGGCTTTCAGCGGTATACGCTCAGCGAACATCCGCCGCTTCCGGCGGGGTGGGTGCCGGACGCTGCCTTAATGCAGGAGCTTGCGATGCAGCCGGAGGAGCTGCCGGGTTATTTCGCGGCGGCCGCCCGCGCCCGTACCCGTTTCAGCGGGCGGCTGGACGTGCAGATCGGTCTGGAAATGGATTACCTCGAAGGCGGCGAATCCTATTCGGAAGCGATCATCGAGCAGCATGAGCGGGAGCTGGACGATCTGATCGTGTCGGTGCATTACCTGCCCGGAAAAGGCGGCATGCGGTGCATCGACTTTACCCCGGAGGATTTCCGGACCAATCTGCTTGCTTATTACGGCTCGATGGAAACGGTTGTCGGCGAATACTTCGAGCGGGTAGAAGAGGCGATCGCCTGGGCGGGCCGGCTGCCCGGACGAAAACGGATCGGCCATGTCAACCTGATCCGAAAATTCCGCGCCGCGCTGCCGGATTGGGACCCTCAGCTCACCGAAGACCGGTTGAACCGTCTGGTCCCGCTTTTGCTTAAGCACGGGGTAGGCGTGGATGTCAACACGGCCGGCTTGCGGGTCGCCACCTGCGGGGAATCCTATGCGCCGGCCTGGTTTGTCGCGGCCTGCCGGGAGCAGGGAATCGAGTGCGTTTTCGGGTCCGACGCTCACAAACCGCAGGATGCGGGTGCCGGCTGGGACTGGTTCGCGTCGCTGCCCGATTAAACCGGCGTTTGAAGGCAGCCGCCTATTTTGGTCTTTTGTCCGGCCGGATAGGTGGCTGCACAAGCGCCCTTCCGCTTCTGACATAGGATATGTTGTGTTCCCGCACAACCCTATCAGAAGAGGAGAGGTTCAAGGATGAGTATGTTCGGCAACAACCCCATGGTTTCCCCTTACGAGAACAGCCCGTTCGTATCGCCTTACAGCAATATGCCGATCGCGCCCGCGTCGGTGAGCGGCTACCCTTGCGGAGCGGTATCGCCGGCTTGCAGCGGCGGCAACGGGTTGGCTTATGTTCTGGTGCTGTTCATTCTGCTCGTGATCATTCTGCGCTCGTTCTGTTAAACGCAGGGTAATCCTGTGAATCCCTGAGGCCGGCTGGTCCGGCGTCACACCCGCGCTGTCCGGCGTTTCTTGCCGGGGAGCGCGTTTTTCATTTGGCCCGGTTTGAAACGGTCCGGCCGAGTCGCTATAATGAGGTCAAACAGCAGCCGGAATAAAGGCCGCCAAGCGGAGGGAATGGCAGTGAAGGTCGGAATCGTATCGGATACGCATATGCCGCACCGGGGGAAGGGGTTGCCCCGGGCACTGAAAGACGGTCTGGCCGGGGTCGAGCTAATCCTGCACGCCGGAGACTGGACGGAGCCCTGGGTGGTTGACCTTTTCGAGCAGATCGCGCCGGTTGACGGAGTCATTGGCAACAACGACGGGGGCGAGCTGCTTCGCCGGTTCGGCACCCGCAAGCTGCTGACGCTGGACGGCGTACGCGTAGGGATTGTCCATGGGGATCATCCCCGCATCCCGACAGCCGAACGGGCCGAGCTCGCGTTTGTCAACGACCCGGCCGACGTAATCATTTTCGGCCATTCCCATATTCCGTTCAAGCAGGAGAGCGGCGCAGGGTTGCTGTTCAATCCCGGTTCGCCGACGGACAAGCGCTGGCAGCCGCGTTATTCCTACGGCGTGATGGAAATCGCCGACGGCCGCATTCTTCGGCTGGAGCATTCCTTTTATACCGACAAATCCGAATGAGGAGGCGCTTTATGAAATGGAAAGAAATTACCACAATTGAGGAATGGGAAGAAGTCCGGGAGCACTCGGCGGATAAACCCGTGCTTGTGTTAAAGCACAGCACCACCTGTCCGGTCAGCGCGAACGCGCTCCGGGAATACGAAGCGTATTTGCAGAACGCCCCCCAGGAAGACGCGGAATACGTGCTGGTCAAGGTAATCGAATCGCGTCCGGTGTCCAACCGGATCGCCGAAGATACCGGCATCAAGCATGAGTCTCCGCAGATAATTTGCCTCAAGAACAAAGAAGCGTACTGGAACGCATCCCATTGGTCCGTAACCGCCGCGCACATGAAGGCCGTGCTCGAGTAAGGCGGGGAGAGCTCCTTCAAGCGAAGGCCGGCACTATGTTTAAAATAACCGGCGGACGGTTATGTAAATAAGGTGTCAGTATCCGAACCTGAAGAAGGAGTGATTCATAATGGGCAAGATCGCATTTTTGCTGGCCAATGAGTTCGAAGATTCCGAAATGCGCGAACCTTATGAAAAGCTGAAGGAAGCCGGACACCAGGCCGTTATCGTCGGTCTGAAAAAAGGAGAAGAGCTGAAGGGCAAAAACGGAGAGGCTACTTATAAGGCGGAAGCCTCCATTGAAGAAGTAAAGGCGGGGGAATTCGATGCCGTCGTAATTCCCGGCGGATCTTCTCCGGAAAACCTCCGGCTCAGCGAACCGGTTCTTAATTTCGTCAAGAATGCGGATCAAGCCGGAAAACCGGTGGCGGCCATCTGCCACGGTCCGCAAATTCTGGCCAGCGCCGGTCTTCTGAAGGGAAGAACGATTACGAGTTATCCGCCTCTTCAGGACGACATGGTGAACGCAGGCGCCAATTTCGTCGACCAGGAGGTCGTGGTGGACGGCAATTTCATCACGTCCCGGACGCCGAAGGACGAGCCGGCTTTTATCCGGGAAATCAAAAACAAGCTGGTTTAAAAAACCGGCGCGCATAGAAACGGGGCTGTCCCGGTCATCTCGCGATGATCAGGGCAGCCCCGTTTGCCGGTTCCGGCACCGCAGGCGGCAGGCCGGAAGATTCGGTTTTATTGGCGCGGGCGCTTGCTCTCAAGCAGCCGCTTGGTGCTGGAGAACAAATATTCCGCTTCGTTCATGCTCAAATGATGGCGGGCGCATTCTTTAAGAAATCCCTCGCGCAGCTCGGAGAGGTTGGAGATTCCTTCCTGATCGGCAAGGGCCAGGAAAGACTCCGCATTCAGCGTTCTGGAATCGAAAAGCATCAGGACTTTTGCCGATACCAGGGAGAACATTTGCGCGCCCAGCTGGTTGCACACATCTTGCGTCAAGGTCCGTTGTCCGTTCATATCAGATAACCTCCATTTATCATGGTTACAAATATATTATATCACTTTTTCCAAAAATGAGAAGGGGGATTTCGTTTATAAGCGAAAATTACCTTTCGGATTTGCAGACAAGCCGGACACACTAAAAACCGTAAGCAACGGAACCTGTTCTTGGGAGGCCGCAATGAAAATATCCGGCATGATCGTGTCTTGTCTGCTTGTTCCCTTCGTTCTTCTGGCTTGGCAGCCCCTTTCATCCGCCGAGGGTCCGACCCGTTTGCCGGGGGTGTCCGCGAATATGCTTTCGGCGGGTTCCGCTCCGGCAAACGAACGTCTGAAAGCCGACCGGCCGGCTTCACGGCCCGGGGCCGCCGGCCGCCAGCTGACGCATGCCGAGCTTCGCCGCAAATACCCGAAGCTGTTTTTCAACCGGGGCAGCGCGAGTAAAAGGCAGATTGCCCTTACCTTCGACGATGCCCCCGATTCCCGATACACCGCTCAAATTTTGGATGTGCTCGCCGAAACCAAAACCCGGGCAACGTTTTTTGTCGTCGGCAGGCGGGCCGAGCACTATCCTTCGCTGGTCAAGCGGATGGTGAGGGAGGGGCACTCCATCGGCAACCACACGTATTCCCATGCCGATTTGACGAAGCTTTCCGAAGCCTCATTTCATGAGCAGGTGATGAGCACCCAGTCGATTTTGCACACGTTGACCGGCAAAACACCGAAATACGTGCGCCCGCCGTACGGGTTTATCCGGGAGAAGCAGCTTCTTTGGCTCGCCGAACGGAATTTGATCGCCGTCAACTGGAATTCGGATTCGCTGGACTGGCGAAGCCTCAAAGCATCCTCCGTTTACTCCAATGTTATGAAGAACATAACCCCCGGCGGCATCGTACTGCAGCATGCGGGAGGCGGTACGGGGGAGGATTTGACCGGTACCATTGAAGCGCTTCCGCGCATTATCCGCGAGCTGCGGGCGCGCGGGTATGAACTGGTCACGATCCCCGAGCTGCTGAATCTGAACGAACCTCCCCCAACGCATTGAACGCTCCGGCAGGCTTTCATTTCCGCGGTTTCGTGTTAGAATAGGAAGGGCCGTTCCCGCGGTTCTGCTGCTTTTTTGCAGTTGGCGACGGTCGATTTCAAGAAAAGTAGGGTTATTGGGTTTATGTCGAGTCTTTCATCGGTTTCCCCCTTCGGCCGCCGGATTCCCGTCCTGATCCTGCTTACCGTCTTTTCGGGTGCCTGCCAAGGACTGCTTCTGCCTCTTTTGACCGTCCTTCTGGAAAAAGACGGCGTCAGCTCAGGCATCAACGGACTGAACGCGGCAGCGATGTATGCAGGGACATTCGCGGCGATGCTGTTTATCGAAATTCCGCTCCGCCGGCTTGGGTTCAAACCCCTGATTGTCGGCGGTTTGCTGCTTGTTCTGACGGCTGTGCTGCTGTTTCCCGTATGGAACAACCTTTGGTTTTGGGTTGCGCTGCGGATTGCGGCCGGCATCGGCGACAGCGCGCTGCATTTCTGTACACAGCTTTGGATTATTGCATCAAGCCCCAAGGAGAGAAGGGGGCGAAACATTGCGCTATACGGCATGTTCTATTCCATCGGGTTCAGCCTGGGCCCTATTGGATTGAACCTCCTGAAAGCCGCCGAATGGCTTCCGTTCGCCGTCATGGCGGCGGTTCTCGCCGCAGGGCTTCTGCTTGTGGCGGGCATTGCCAACGAGCCGGTCGCACGGGAAGACGCAGCGGAACAGGGGGGCGGCCGGCGGGCTTCCAGCCGGTTCGGCAGGGCCGTCGCCATCGGCTGGTTTGCGCTGCTGCCTTCTTTTTTATACGGCTACATGGAATCCACCATGAACAGCAATTTCCCGGTGTACGGCATCAAAATGGGAATCAGCGATACGTGGCTGTCGCTCCTGCTCCCGGCCATCGGGCTGGGAAGTCTGGTGCTCCAGCTGCCCCTCGGAACCCTCAGCGACCGGATCGGCCGGCGACGGGTTTTAATTGGGGCGGGACTGCTCGGCTCGTTCGCTTTTCTGGCGATCCCTTCCGCAGGCACAAACGAATGGATCATTCTGGTGCTGCTGGCTGTTGCCGGAGGACTGGTCGGCTCGTTTTTCTCCTTGGGGCTTGCCTATTTGGCCGATCTGCTGCCTCCCGCGCTGCTCGCGGCCGGAAACGTCGTTTCCTCCATTCTGTTCAGCCTCGGTTCCATAACCGGTCCCAATGCGGGGGGCTTCGGCATGCAGTACCTTTCGCTCGGCTCCATGTTTTACCTGCTCGGCGGTTTGTTTCTGCTGTTTGCCTTGACCGGCATGTTATACCGGCCTTATACGTCCGCTATTCCGGCGAACGCTGAAGGATTTGAAACCAACCGCGCTCCCCACCGTTAAAAAGAGAAGGAAACGAAGGGGGTATGGGGATGTTTACGGAATTGAACGACCGGCTGCTTCGCGCGAAGGAAAAGGAACGCGAATATAAGAAATGGTCGTATCGCGCCAATCATCTTGAAACGGAATACCGCGAGCAGGAACGGAAGCTTTGGCAGCTGGAGGATGATTGGCAGCGGGAACGCCGCGACGTGGAAAAGCTCCGCGAAGGCAGCCTGACCGGCTGGATGCTTGCGCTGGTCAACCGCAAGGCCGAACGGCTGGAGAAGGAAGAGCAGGAAGAGCTTCAGGCCCGGGCCAGGTATGACGAAGCAAAAGCGGCTTTGGAGTTCACGCGGGGCGAAATGTCGCGGGCGCGCAGCGCCATGGCGGAAAACGGCGACTGGGAACAGGAATACGCCGCGGTTATCCGCGAGAAACACAACCTGCTGAGCATGTACAGTCCGCAAACAGCGGCCCAGCTCGACGCTCTCGCCGAGAAGAAGGCGGAACTGGAAGCGCTGGCGAAAGAGCTCCGGGAAGCGGATGAAGCCGGCGGACGGCTGCGGCGCTCGCTGGGCAAAGCCATGGAATCGCTGGATTCGGCCCGCAGCTGGGGAACCTATGATATGCTGGGCGGAGGAATGATCGCGACGCATATCAAGCGCAGCCGGATGGAGGAAGCGATGGAGGTGCTGGAAAACGCCAGAACCGAGCTCCGGCGATTTCAGAAGGAGCTGCGCGACGTCAACGTCATTTTGGCCATTGACCTGAATATGGACTCTTTTCTTTCCTTTGCGGATTACTTCTTTGATGGTTTCTTTTCCGACTGGATGGTACAGGGACGGATTAACGATGCGCGGGACCGCCTTTCCGACGGCATCTCGCAGGTGGACGACGCCCTTCGCCGCATTGCCAGGGAAGTTCAGAGCAATGCGCAGCAGATCGCGTCGTTGGAATGCAAAGCGGCGGAGCTGCTGGAAAACGCTTGAGCCTACATAACTTCTTAGAACGTTGGTTTCTATTGCCCGTTTGCGGCCTACGAGAGGAGTGGCAATCATGAAAACAGCCCGTTTTGCCGTGATCGGCTTCGGCGGCATCGCGCGGACGCATATCGTCGCTCTGCGCAGCCTGCCGGTATTAAAGAAGCTGCCGGTTGTTCCCGTTTTGGACACTTTGATCACGCGAAATCCCGCCGCGGTTGAAGAGCAGGCCAAGGCCATGGGGTTTGGCGAGGTTACTTCTTCGCTGGAGGGAGCCCTTGCGTCCCGCTCCATTGACGCGGTGGACGTCTGCACCCCCAACTCGCTTCATTTGGAGGCGGTTGAAGCGGCGGCGGCAAAAGGCAAGGCCATCTACTGCGAAAAGCCGCTTACCGAAGCGTATCAGCGCTCGGTCGCCCTCGTGGAAGCGGCGAGGCAAGGGGGCGGGAGCCAGGTCGCTCTTACGTTCCGCTACCATCCGGCGGTGCTGAAAATCCGGGAAGCGCTGGCGCAGGGCGTGATCGGAGAGGTGCTGCAATGCCGCATCTCCTATCGCCGTTCGGGATATCTGGACCCGTCCCGGCCGATCAGCTGGCGCATGAGGGACGACATGTCGGGCGGGGGAGCAATCAGCGACCTCGGCGTTCACGTGCTCGATTTGTTCCGCCTCTGGTTCGGCGAAATCAAACAGGCGGACGGAGAAACCAACACCTTCGTCAAAAAACGTCCGGAGGCGGCCGGTTCCTCCCGGCTGGCAGAAATGAAGGTGGATGATTGGGCGCTCCTGCACGTGGAGACGGAAAGCGGAGTCAAGGGCATTGCGGAGGTATCGCGAATCGCTTGGGGAGCGGAAGCGTTCCGGATCGACATCACCGGCCTGCGCGGCAGCCTGGTCTGCGACCTGGAGCGGGACACGGCGCCCGTGATGAGACTGCTGGACGGCTCCTCGCCGGCGCTGCCGAAGCCGGCTTCTCTTGAGCTTCTGCCCGGAGAAAAGGAGACGCTCGGCTATGCCGTGGACAGCCATTTCGGGGCGCTCCACCACTTCCTGTACCGTCTGGCGGGAGAAGACCGCTGGCCCGGCCTCGCGCCGACCCTGCACGACTGCCTCCGGGCGGAAGAATTGATTGACGTTGTTTTGAAAAAAACGAAATAAGCGGAACTTTTTTAACCGGAGATTGTCCCGAAAGAAGGTTTGGAGCCGCAGGAGCGATAGCGTCCGCCTTTGTCCCCGAGCTTTTACCGCAGATAATTCCAGAAAAAGCTTGGGGACAACAGCGGCCGAAGGCCCAAACCGTTCCAAAGGGACGGAACTCCAAGGTAGACAGGTTCCGCTTAACCAAAAGGAGACCTATTTCATGATCGATCCCCGCCTAACCAAACTGGCCGATGTGCTGGTCAATTATTCGAACAAAGTGCAGCCGGGCGAAAACGTCCTGATCGAAGCCACCGGTATCGAAACGCCGCTTGTCACCGAGCTGGTGAAAGCCGTAAACGCCGCAGGCGGACGTCCCTACGTCAACCTGCGCGATCCGCAGGTGACCCGTGCGCTGCTGATGAACGCCACCGAAGAGCAGCTCAAAACCTGGGCGGAATACGACGAGCACCAAATGGCGCAAATGCACGCCTACATCGGGGTACGCGGCGGCAGCAACATCACGGAGCTTTCCGATGTCGACCCGGCGATTCTGCGGCAATACTCCGCGCTGTATACCCAGCCCGTGCATCTGGTCACCCGCCTCAGCAAAAAATGGGTCATCCTCCGCTACCCGACGCCTTCCATGGCGCAGCTGGCGTCCATGAGCACGGAAGCGTTCGAGGACTTCTACTTTAACGTTTGCACGCTGGACTACGGCAAAATGTCGAAAGCCATGGACCCGTTAAAGGAGCTTATGAACCGGACCGACCGCGTGCACATCAAGGGACCGGGAACGGATCTGACCTTTTCGATCAAAGGGATTGGCGCGATCAAATGCGATGGCGACGCCAATATCCCGGACGGCGAAGTTTATACAGCCCCCGTTCGCGACTCGGTGAACGGCGTGATTTCGCACAACGCGCCTACCCCTTACGACGGCTTTACCTTCGAGAACGTCCGACTGGAATTCAAGGACGGGAAAATCATCAAGGCAACCGCCAACAACAACGAACGGATCAACAAAATCTTGGATACGGACGAAGGCGCCCGGTACATCGGCGAATTTGCCATCGGCGTCAACCCGTTTATCCGCGAGCCCATGAAGGACATTCTGTTCGACGAAAAGATCGACGGCAGCTTCCACTTCACCCCCGGCGCAGCATATGAAGAAGCGTACAACGGGAACAACTCCTCCGTTCACTGGGACATGGTCAGCATCCAGCGGCCCGAATATGGCGGGGGAGAAATCTGGTTCGACGACCGGCTGATCCGCAAGGACGGACGGTTTGTCGTCCCCGAGCTGGAATCTCTGAACCCGGAAAACCTGAAATAACCGGAAAGTTTCGGTAGAAACAAGATTGCCGTTTACACGCGGTTTCCCTTGCCCTTATACTGCGAGAAGCAGTAGAGAGAGACGGGGGAAACCGCTTATGCGTTTTAGAGACTTTCATCGCAATGTAAAAATTCGTTTGATGTTATCCTTTGTATCGAATATCGTAAGCTCCATGGTTATGCCGCTGATGGCGATTTATTACGCTGAGCGGCTGGGTTCCGCGGTCACCGGCGTTTTGCTCGCGCTCAACGTCGTGGCGGGGCTGCTGAGCGGCATTTACGGCGGCTATCTGTCGGACCGTATCGGTCGGCGGAAGATCATGATTGCGGCGGAAGCCGCCATGGCCCTTTGCTGCGCGATGGCCGCGCTTGCCAACTCGGAGCTGATGCAATCCGCTTGGCTCACTTATTTTATGATGCTGGGAGTCGGCGTCAGCTGGGGCTTTTTCGGCCCGAGCTCGGATGCCATGCTTCTGGACGTATCCCGTCCCCATGAACGCAAGTACATCTACAGCATGCAGTATTGGCTGCACAATTTGGCCGGGGCGGCCGGCGGCATGGTCGGGGCGCTGCTGTTTCGCGACTACCTGCTCGAGCTTTTTCTCGGCCTTGCCGCGGTGGGCGTGATGTCCACGCTGGTGACCGTCTTCATGATCTCGGAAACCCACGTCGGTAAAGCTGCCGCAGTCGAAGCAGGCCAAGAGGAAAAGGAGCACGCCAATCCGCTTGTCCGCATGATCGTCAATTACCGGAACGTGGTGCGCGACCGGGCGTTTCTTCTGTTCGTCATTTCAGGCATGCTGATCATGTCGGTGGAGTTCCACCTGGGCAATTACGTCAGCGTCCGGCTGGCGGCCGAAATGCCCGTACAAACGCTTTTGCAGGGACTTGGCCTGAACCTCACGTTTGACGGAGTCGGGGTGGTCGGGCTGCTGCGGACGGAAAACACGCTTCTGGTGGTCCTGTTTTCGCTGTTTTTTGTGCGGCTGTTCCGCCGCTTTGACGACAAAACCGTCATGTTCGGGGGAATTCTGCTCTATGTCGGCGGCTATGCCGTTCTGGGCTTTTCCAACAGCCTGGGCCTGCTGGTCGTCTCCATGCTGGCCGCTACCATCGGGGAAGTGGTTCAGGTGCCGGTGCGGGAGGCGTACCTCGGCAACATCACCCGCTCGGATATGCGCAGCTCGTATATGGCCTTCCACGGGTTCAGCTATCAGGGAGCCATGCTGATCAGCAGCTTTGCCGTTCTGCTCGGGGGCTTGCTGCCTTCCTGGCTGATGGCGGCCGCGATCTTCCTGTCCGGCTTTGCCGGCCTTGCGATCCTGAAGCTGATTGTGCCCGAGCTGGACCGCCGGACCAGCCTTGAAACGGTGAATGCTGCATAGCCGAAAACGGCGGCGCTTGTGAATCGGCGAGAATGCGGCGGTTGCCTTTTCGGAAAAAATAGAGTATGGTTAATACCGACAAACGAATAGTGCCACCGGGTGCTTGATGAAGTCAGGCTGAGAGTACGACCTTGTGTCGTTGACCGGAAATCTGATCTGGGTAATGCCAGCGTAGAGAAGGATAGGTTCGCCGCTAACGCCGCCCGGTTATTCCGGGCGGCTTTTGGTTTGTGCGAGACGGGAGTGCCCGTTCGCCATTCCCGAAGCGGCCGCTCGCTTTCATGCGCGTCTTTCGGATCGGAAGGCGTTTTTCGTGATGAGATTATGCAGCATACAGATAGGGGAGAGCGGAATGAAAACAACCGATCGGCAAAAACGAACATCGGCCTTTCTGGCGGCCGGCCTGGCGCTGCTGGCTTTGGCCGGCTGCGGTGGCGGCGGCGAAGGAGAAAGCCCGAGCGGAGCGGCGGCCTCGCCGGGAGGAAGCGCGCCGGCCTCCGCCGCGCCGCTCAAGGAAATCAAGGTGGTGCTCGACTGGACGCCGAACACGAACCACACCGGCCTTTATGTCGCCAAGGACAAAGGGTATTATGAAGAGCAGGGCTTGGATGTCGAAATCATCCAGCCGGGCGATGCGGGAGCGGATGCCATGGTCGCCTCCGGCGAAGTGCCGTTTGGCGTCAGCTATCAGGAAGGGTTGACCTACGCTCGCACGCAAAGCATCCCGCTCGTCTCGCTGGCCGCGGTCATTCAGCATAACACGTCGGGCTTCGCCGCCCCGGCGGAGAAAAACATCAAAAGCCCGAAGGATTTCGCCGGCAAACGGTACGGCGGGTTTGGCGGGCCGTCCGAGGTGCCGACCCTGCAAACACTGATGAAGGCTGAAAACGCCGATCCGAGCCAGGTCGAGGTGATCAACATCGGAGCTGCGGATTATTTTACAGCCGTGAAACGGGACGTGGACTTCTCCTGGATTTTTTACGCCTGGACGGGAATCGAAGCGGAGCTTCGCAACGAGCCGGTCGATATGATCTACGTAAAAGACTTTTCGGACAAGCTGGATTATTACACGCCCATTTTGGTCACCAACGAGAAAATGATCGCCGACGACCCCGATACCGTGCGGGCGTTTATGGCTGCCACCTCCCAAGGCTATGAGTTTGCCATCGCCAACCCGGACGAGGCGGCGGACATCCTGATCAAAGGCGCGCCCGATCTCGATCCCGAGCTGGTGAAGGCCAGCCAGCAATGGCTGAGCCCCCGCTACCAGGACGACGCCGCTCAATGGGGCCTGCAAAAGCGCGAGGTTTTCTCCGGCTACGCCGATTGGATGTACGAGAACAACCTGCTGGAAGGCGAATTCGATCCCGACAAGGCGTTTACGAACGATTTCTTGCCTTCCAAATGAGCCGTATCGTATTACGGAGTCCAAGGTAATGCAATGTACAGGTCGGGAAGAGGAGTGGAGAGGAGTTTGGAGCTGAAGGAGCGCAAGCGTCCGCCTTTAAACCAACAGCGGCCGAAAGCCCAAATGTGCTCGTAGTGACGCTTCCCGGCAATTTTATTGAATCGGAGGAAATCACAATGGCAAACGCCCTTTTATCCATTCAAATCATCCCGAAAACGCCGGGCGGCGAGGATGTCATTCCCTATGTCGACAAGGCCATCGCGGTTATCGCCGAATCCGGCGTGCCGTACCGCGTCGGTCCGCTGGAGACGACGATGGAAGGCGAGCTCCCGAAGCTTTTGGAAATCGTGCAAAGCATGAACGAAGCGATGATTGAAGCCGGTTCGCCGAACGTCATCTCGCAGGTGAAAATTTATTACAACCCCGCCGGCGCCTCGATGGCCAAGCTGACGGAAAAATACGACGCATGAGCGGGCGGCGGCCTTGGCGTTTGATTTGGCCGCCCCTTGCCGTGTTCGCGCTGTTTCTCGCCGGCTGGCAGGCGGCGGTGTCGCTGTTCGGCACGCCGGAATGGCTTCTGCCCGGCCCCTGGCAGATCGCCCGCGAAGGGGCGGCCGTGTTTCCGAGGCTTTGGGACAGCACGGTCGCGACGCTCGGAATTGCGGTGTACGGGTTTGCGATTGGAGCCGTCACCGGCGTGCTGCTGGCCTGCTTGCTGCATGTCGTGCCCGGCTTGAAAGCGGGTGTCTATCCGCTTTTGCTGCTTTCGCAAAACGTGCCGACCATCGCGCTCGCCCCTCTGCTGGTCATCTGGTTCGGCTTCGGGGTGCTGCCGAAGCTGATCCTGATTACCATCGTCTGCTTTTTTCCCGTCTCGGTCTCGTTGATGGGCGGACTGGCCCGGACGGACGGCGCGCTGGTGGATTACTTCCGCATGAGCGGAGCGTCGAGAAGACAAACCTTTCTGAAGCTGGAGCTGCCTCATGCGCTGCCCAGCCTGATGGCCGGGGTGAAAATATCCGCCACCTACAGCGTGATGGGGGCGGTGATCGCCGAGTGGATGGGCTCGTCGCGCGGCATCGGCGTTTTCATGATGAACGCGAAAGCATCCTACCGGGCGGACCGTGTGTTTGCCGCCATTTTCATAGTCGTGCTGCTAAGCATGCTGCTGTTCGGCGCTGTTACGCTTTTGGAAAAAATCGTCGTCCGCTGGAACGCCAAGCGGGAGTAGGAGAGAAAACGGGATGAAGAAACGCGAAACGGCAGGCGAAACCGGGCTGGCGTACCGGCCGGCGGCCGCGCCGGAAGCGGGTGAAGCCCTGCTGGAATTAAGGGACCTGCGTAAAACGTTCACCGACCGGGGAACGCCGGAGCCCGTGCTGGACGGCGTTTCGCTCCGCGTCGGCAAAGGCGAGTTCGTGTCCATTGTCGGCCCGTCCGGGAGCGGGAAAAGCACGCTTTTTCACATCATCGGAGGACTCGTCGCGCCCACCTCCGGCGATGTGCTGCTGGAAGGCCGGCCGGTGACGGGCCATAAAGGGCTGGTCGGCTATATGCCGCAGCAGGACGCGCTGCTTCCGTGGCGTTCGGTGCTGGACAACGCGGTGCTGGCGCTTGAGCTTGCCGGAGCGAACAAAAGCGAAGCGCGGGATAAGGCACGCGAGTTGCTGGCGCGTGCCGGATTAGCGGACTACGAGAAATCCCTGCCGCATGTCCTGTCCGGGGGCATGCGGCAGCGGGTTTCGTTTCTGCGGGCGCTGCTCAGTCCGCGCGAGCTGCTTTGCCTGGACGAACCCTTTGGCGCGCTCGACGAGCTGACCCGGCTTGACATGCAGCGCTGGCTGCTGGACATCTGGGAGGTAGAGAAGCGCTCGGTATTGTTTATCACGCACAGCATTGAAGAAGCGCTGCTGCTGTCCGACCGGATTTACGTCCTGTCCGGAAAACCGACCTGCGTTTTGCGCGAAATCGGGGTGCCCTTCGGACGCCCCCGAAAAGAAGACTTGACCGCCGACGAAGCCTTCGTCCGCTTGCGAAGGGAGATCCACCAGGCGATGCGCCGGAACCCGACGCCGGACCATTAGTGGCGCTGTCTCGTCCAAAGGGATGTCCAATAACCGCCTATAGGGCTTTCCAACCGGATTTCAGCCGGGCGGGGAGCCCTTTGCATGTCACGGCCGCCCGGCGGTTTCCCGGAAGCCTTGCCCCGCAAGGGCCCGCAGGTTTGTGGTTGTGTCCAACATTCATCTAACCTTATAATAGGAAGGGAAATGGAATAATCGCGTAATGTCCGCCGCTCTTGCCGGCGGAGCCAATTCCCGTTCACCGAGTGCGGCCGCGGAAAGCGGAAATGCGGCCGATAACCGAAAGAGAGGATTTGCCCTTTTTTATGAGACCTATAAAATTGTTTACGGACAGCACCAGTGATTTATCTCCCGAATTGCTGAAGCGGTACGATGTGGATGTCGTGCCGCTGTACGTCGTGTTCGGCGAACAAGCATACCGGGACGGCATTGACATGACACCCGGCCAGCTCTACCGGACCGTGGATGAAACCGGCAGCTTGCCCAAGACAGCGGCGCCTTCTCCGGCTGATTTTGCTTTAAGGTTTGAGCCTCATATCGAAGCGGGTAAGGATATTGTGTATATCGGGCTGTCATCGGAAATATCCTCCACCATTCAGAACGCCCGGATCGCCGCGTCGCAGTTCGACGAAGGCCGGGTGACGGTGATCGATTCGCTTAATCTCTGCACCGGCATCGGTTTGCAGGTGGTTCTTGCCGCACGGGAAGCCGAGAAGGGCCGGACGCCTGCCGAGATCGAAGCGCTTTTGCTCAAGAAGCGGAGCGACGTGGAAGCGGAATTCCTGATCGACACGCTTGATTATTTGCACAAAGGCGGCCGCTGCTCCAGCACCCAGGCGTTCATCGGAAACATGCTGAAGATCCGGCCGATTGTGAAGGTTGCGGAAGGCAAAATGTTCATGGCGGCCAAAATCCGCGGCAAACGGGAAAAAGCGCTGCGACAGCTGCTTGACAATGCGCTCGCGAACAAACACCGGATGGACCCGGAGCTGATCTTCGTCGCGCATTCCTTCGCGCCGGAAGAGGCAGACTTTTTAAAGAACGAATTGCTCGCTGCTACGGGAGCGAAAGAAGTTTACATAACCGAGGCCGGATGCGTGATTTCAAGTCACTGCGGTCCGCAAACCGCGGGGTTATTCTATCTTAAGAAATAGGAGTTGGTACACAGGGTGACGATCAAAATCATCACGGACAGCGGCTCAGATTTGCCCTTGGAATGGGTCAAACGCTTTAACATAGGGATCGTTTCGCTTTCCGTTCATTTTGAGAATGAGAAAATGCCCGCGGATCTGTCCGCCGAAGAGTTTTACCGCAAAATGAGAGAAAGCCGGGAGCTGCCGACGACGGCCAGCCCCAGCCCGAACGAGTTTCTGGAAGAATACAAGCGAACGCCGGACGGAACGGACATCCTGGTGCTCTGCTTGTCCTCCGCCATCAGTAGCACGTATCAGAACGCCGTGATCGCCAAAGACATGTATGAGGAAGAAGGACACGGCAACCATATTGAGGTCGTGGACAGCAAAACCTTTTCACTGGGACTGGCGCTGCTGGTGGTCAAGATCGCCAAGCTTTCCCATGCGGGCAGCACGTTTGCCGAGCTGAAGACGAAGGTGAAGCAGTACAAGCAGGAGATCGCCACCTACTTTACCCTCGACACGCTGGACAATGTCATCAAAGGCGGCCGGTTGGACCGGCTGCGCGGCACGGTTGCTTCGGTGCTGAATATCAAGCTGCTGATGAAGGTCAGCGAGGAAGGCAAGGTCGAGGTCGTCGAGAAGACACGGGGGCTGCCGAACGCCCTGAACAAGATGATCGACAAGCTCGGCGAGAAAAAGCATAATTTCGAAGAGGCCATTCTGGCAATCGCGCACAGCAATTGCGAAGACAAGGCAAGGGAAGTAAAGGACAAGATTCTGGCCCGTTATCCGTTTCGGGAAGTGATCGTTTCAAACATGGGTCCGGTTATCGGCACTTATGCCGGCGAAGGCGGAGTAGGAATCGCGTTTTAACGGGAACCCTATGAACGGGCAAAGCTTGTGAACCGGCTGCGGCACGGCCGGGCAATCCGGTACAGCACGACCGCAAATCCCCAAGCACCTGGACTGGACGAGAGGAGACGGACAACCATGAGAAAAAGATCGGATCGCGTTGTATTGATCGGTTCCGGGGCGGTAGGCGCCAGCTACGCGTTTGCCCTGATGAACCGGGGAGTGGCGAAAGAGCTTGTCATTATCGATCAGAACAAGGACAAAGCCAAGGGCGATGTGCAGGACTTGAACCACGGGCTGCCGTTTGTTTCCCCGATCACGATCTGGGACGGCGACTATTCGGACTGCAAGGACGCCGCGCTGGTGGTCATCACGGCGGGGGCCAACCAGGCGCCCGGCGAAACCCGGCTCGACCTCATCGGCAAAAACTCGCGCATTTTTAAAGAGATTGTCGAAAACGTCATGAAAAGCGGCTTCGACGGCATTTTCCTGATCGCTACGAACCCGGTCGACGTCTTAAGCTACGCCACCTGGAAATATTCCGGCTTGCCGCCGGAACGGGTCATCGGGTCCGGCACCATTCTGGATACCGCCCGGTTGCGCTTTTTGCTGGGCCAGCGCCTGAAGGTGGACACGCGCAATGTCCATGCGTACGTGATCGGTGAGCATGGCGACACGGAGCTTCCCGTCTGGAGCCTGGCCAATATCGGCGGACTGCGCTTGCCGGAATACGAAGCAAGCCACCCGGATGTAGCGCTTGCGCCGGAGGACTACGACGACATCTTCGCCAATGTGCGGGACGCCGCGTACCAGATCATCAAGCTGAAGGGCGCGACCTATTATGGCATTGCGGTCGGCCTGGCCAAGCTGACCAAGTGCATCCTGCGCGACGAAAATTCCATCCTGACGGTTTCCACGCTTGCCCGGGGCGAGTATGGGCTGGAGGATCTCTATATCGGCATGCCGGCGGTTTTGGGCCGCGACGGCATCCGCGAAATCATGAAGCTGGACCTGAACGAGGACGAGCTCCGGAAGCTGAAGCATTCCGCCGACGTTTTGCGGGAAGCGAACCGTTCCATTTTTCAATAAGTCCTGCATCACCGGCAGGTGCAAAGGCGGAGGGCGTATCCCGGAAGGGCGGCGCCTCCCGCTTTTGTTTTCATTCCGGGAAAATCAAGGAGGTATGCGAAATGGCGGAACCGGCAGACCGGCTTCGGGAATGGGTGGAGGAAGGGAAGGGCATTGTTTTTTTCGGAGGAGCGGGCGTCTCGACGGAGAGCGGCATTCCCGATTTCCGTTCGGAAACCGGGCTGTACCGGACGTCCGGGGGGATGAATTATCCGCCCGAAACGATGCTGAGCCGGAGCTTCTTTCTGCGGCACCCGGAGGATTTTTTCGCGTTTTATAAAAGCAAGATGCTTCATCCGGAGGCCGCCCCCGGACCGGCGCACCGGGCGCTGGCGCGACTGGAGCAGGCCGGCAAGCTGGATGCGGTGGTGACGCAAAACATCGACGGGCTGCACCAGCTGGCAGGCAGCAAACGCGTGCTGGAGCTGCACGGCTCCGTGCACCGCAATACCTGCATGGACTGCCGAAGGCATTACAGCCTGGCGGAATTTCGAGAGCTTCCGGGGGAGGCTCCGCGCTGCGCCTGCGGAGGCATGGTCAAACCCGATGTGGTGCTGTATGAGGAAGGGCTGGATATGGACATCATCGAACAGGCGGTGGAGGCTATCGGGAACGCCCGGCTGCTGATAGTCGGCGGGACGTCCCTGACAGTGAACCCGGCCGCTTCGCTGATCCGTTATTTCCGGGGCGACAAACTGGTCCTGATTAACCGGACGCCGACGGCTTACGATGCTTCGGCGGATCTCGTGATGCGCGGCAGCATCGGCGAAGCGCTGGATGCGGCTTTTCCAGCGGGATAAGCCGCATCGCCGCAGCCGATTAAGCCCCGTCCAACAAGAAAATCCCGAACCATTCTTCTAGCATACCCCGATTGGAGTTCAAACGGCGGAAGGAGGCCGCAGAGCGGGCCAATTGATCCGCGAACACCGGGGCGGGGTCGAGGCCGGCCTGCCAGCGCGTCCAAAAATGAAGCGCTACATCCAGCCGCCGGAGTTTAATCAGATCGGGCAAAAGTTTGCATTCATCCACTGACAGCTTAAATGCGCTGCCGTATCCGGACAGAAGCTCCCGGATAGAATCCAAGGAGCTTTGGCCCGTTCGCAAAAAGCCAACGGTTCCGCCTTGCCCTTCTTCCCCGGACGCCAGCTGCTCGCCCAGCATGACGGCAAGCTCCATGGCCCGGATGTCTCGGGTGGCAAACTCGAAATCAAGCACGGCGGCTATCCCGGCACCGTCGGTCAGGACATTCGAAAAAGACACGTCCCCATGTATCAATTGGCGCGGCAGCCGGAGCAGCTGCTGGCGGACGGCAGCAAACCCCGCCATTTCCTCCAGAAGCAACACGATGGCGGCGGCCGCTTCCGTTAGCACAGGCTCTTTGGTAAGCCTGAGAAGCCCTTCCGCCGCTCCCGGATAAGCCTCCTCCAGCTCGTCATAAGGCGGATAGACAGGGGGATGCAGAGGCTTCACCTGTCCGAGGGCGCGGCTCAGTTCACCCGCCGCCCGTCCAAGCGCATCCAGCAAGCCGGTTTCGGAACCCGAAGGCCTGCGGCCGGGCAGATAGCCGAAGAAAGCGGCCAGCTTGCCGTCCGGCGCCTCGGCAAAGGTTTCGCCTTGTCTGGTGCGAAGGGGACAAGGAATGGAAAAAGGGAGCCGACAGAACTGAAGCTGCTGCAAAACATCGTGTTCGAAAAGCAGCTTATCCGGGTCGCGGTGGTTTTCATAAACCCGGCAGACCAGCCTGCCGCCGCCCGGGAGCAGAGCATACCGGGTCGTGTTGTTCATGCCGGAGTCTCCGGCGCTCCACTGAATGGGCCGCCCGATTTGATATTTCGCGGCAATCCGGTTAAAATAATCATCGTGTTCGGGTTTCATGTACACATTAAAGCACAGGCAGCAGGCACCGGCAATAAAAAAGAAATTTATTTTAGCATCATTATTGTGAAATAATTCACACTTTTAACGCTCAAGATGTGATATAGTTAACTCGTAAACAACGATGGGAGTGATCGAAATGAAAGAGACGAATACCGATACCGTATCGAAAAACCTGCTTCAGTTCTGCTACACCTGCGATGACGCCGCGCTTTGCACCAGCGAAGAAGTTTGCAGACATTGTTGGGCGGATCAAGGAATTCCCGTCGACGAAGAAGAAACGATGAGCACCGACATTTCCCGGTTGATCAATAACCATTATGAATAAGCTGCGTGACCCGGCAAGACCGCAAGCCAACAATCCTCCGTCTGTTTTCTGAACAGATCGGGGGATTTTTGATTTTTATCACACCGGGAAACGTTGATCTTCCTATGCATAGCGCGTCCCAAGCTGCAAACACTAACCCGGAAACGTTTGCGCGGCAGGGTGCGGCCATCCCATCCACGCCCTGGAACGCGGAAGGGAGAGCCTGATGGACAAACGGTTAAATCTGCTTGTTTTTAGCGGCGAATATGACAAAGCCATGGCCGCGCTTATTCTGGCCAATGCAGCCCGGGACATCGAAGTGGACGTGACTATGTTTTTTGCCTTTTGGGGGCTGTTTCTGGTCCGGGACCCGGAGAAATGGACGGACGAAGACAAAAGCTTTTACGAGAAAATGCTCGGACGCACCACGCCCAAAGGACCCGACCAGCTGCCTCTTTCCCGGATGAACTATGCGGGCCTCGGCAAAAAAATGCTCTTGGAAATGATGGACGACGACGATGCCCCGCCGTTATCCGCTTTCTTGAAGGGGGCACGCAAGAAAAACATCAAGTTCTACGCTTGCCGGCTGTCGGTGGAAATCATGGGCTTTCAGGAACAGGAGTTCATTCCCGAACTCGAAATTGTCGACGCTCAGACCTATCTGCGGGATGCGCTGGAGGCGGATATGCAGCTGTTCATTTGACGCGGGCGGTTGGTTATACGCGCATAAAGCAAGCCGATCCCAGGCGGACATCCGCCTGAGACCGGCTTTTTGGCATGCTTGCGCTTACAGCTGGTTGTCCCCCGTGCTCTGAAACACCTCAATGCTTTCTCCGCTCGGGCCGTTAAAGAAAGCGATGCGGATCGGTGTCGGCGGTTCCCCCGGAATAACGGCGTCCTTCGGTTCCGTGGTGATTTCCGCTCCCGCGCTGCGGACACGCTCGACAATGCCGTCCACGTCGTCCGTCCGCAGCGCGATGTGGAAGAAGGCGCCCGCCGCTTGCTTGCCTTCCGGTCCGCCTGCGAACACCTCCAGGTAATTGCCGTCGCCGGTGTCCAGGAGCGCGCCGCGGCCGTCTCCTTCGCCCCAGGTCAATCTCGGTACAAAGCCCAGCAGCCCGGTGTAAAAGGCCAGTGTGTCGTCAAAATTTCCAACCTTGATCGCCACGTGGTGAAACCCGCCGCCGCCGCTGATCTTTTGGTTTGTGCCTGCCATAACCGCATTCCTCCCGCATAATCGTGGTTTGTCCGCTTTATTTTATCGTGGCGGAGTGCGGTTTTCAAACGGACCGGGCGCGCCCATATTGCATACATTGGGATGAAATGGGCGAGAGGGGGGCACTCCGTGAGCGGATGGATAGCGGAGGAACAAGCAGGCTGGGCGGAGGAAAAGCAGGAGAGCGGCTTGGCGTCTTTGCGGCAGGGCGTCATCGGAGCGGGCCGTCTGTTTCGCTCCCCGTACGGCTGGAAAAGTATTTTATATGCGGACTGGGCCGCAAGCGGAAGGCTCTACGGTCCCATCGAAGAGCTTCTTCTCCGCTGCATCGGCCCATACACAGCCAATACTCATTCGGAAGCGACGGTAACGGGAGCGGCCGTAACGGATGTTTACCGGGAGGTGAAAGAGGTCATCAAACAGCATGTGAACGCCGGCCCGGATGATATTCTCCTGTTTTGCGGAAACGGGATGACCGCTGCCGTGAACAAGCTGCAGCGGCTGATGGGGCTGCGGCTGCCTTCCGGATGGAAGCCGTCCGGGTCCTTGCCGGAGGAGGACCGGCCGATTGTTTTCCTGACCCATATGGAGCATCATTCCAACCAGCTCTCCTGGCAGGAAACGATCAGCGATGTCTGTATCCTGCCGCCGGATGAGCAGGGCCGGGTGCAACCGGAAAAGCTGGAGGAGGAGCTTTGGCGCCACCGCAGCCGCAAGGTGAAAATCGGCGCGTTTACGGCCTGCTCCAACGTGACGGGGGTCATGCCGCCGCTTGCCGAACTGGCAAAGCTTATGCACCGCCATGGCGGGCTGGCCTTTGCCGATTGGACGGCATCCGCGCCGTACACCACGCTTGATATGCATCCCGCCGACGAAGAGGAGCGGCTTGACGCCGTATATTTTTCTCCGCATAAATTTCTCGGCGGCCCCGGGTCAAGCGGGGTGCTGGTATTTGACGGGCGGCTTGCCGCAGGCAGCGCGCCGGATGCGCCTGGCGGAGGCACCGTGTTATGGACGGACCGGTGGGGAGGCTGCACCTACGTCAAAGAGCTGGAGGAACGCGAGGACGGAGGCACGCCCGGATTTCTTCAAGCCGCCAAAGCGGCGTACGCCGTCAAGCTGAAGGAACGGATGGGGGAAGCCGCCATAGCGGCCCGGGAACAGACGCTGACCCGGCTGCTGCTGGAGGGGCTCCGGCCCATTCCGGGGGTCCATGTTTTGGACGGCGGGCTGCGGGATCGGCTGCCGATTGTCAGCTTTTTTAGCGAAACCGTTCATTTCCCGTTATTTGTGCGGTTATTGAACGACCGGTTCGGCATTCAATCGCGCGGAGGCTGTTCCTGCGCAGGTACATACGGGCATTTCCTGTTCGGCCTGGACAAAAAAACGTCCGACCGGATCCGGGAACGGGTGGAAAGCGGACGTCTCTCCGAGAAGCCGGGCTGGGTGCGCCTGTCCCTGCATCCGATTATGACGGACGGCGAGGTGGCGCGAATCGTCCACGCGGTTCGCGAGGTGGCGCTGCGCGGCCCGCTTTGGGCTGCCGATTACCGGTACGACGAGCGGAGGAACGATTACCGTCATCATTCGGCGCAAAGCTCGGGCTGCGGAGGAAAGTGGTTCGGCCTTTTGGACGATTTCAAATAAAAAAACGGCGGAAAACCGCCGTTTTTTTATTTTTTCTACATTTTTCTAGTTATCTATCGGCAAAACATATGCTAGAATGATAGGCGGTCGGACCACCTATCTTGGCCGAAGCCCTTGACCAGGGCGTGGGGAAACCATTATTGGGGTGAAACCGGATCATTCCGGTCGGGAGGACTCCTCTTTCCGAACCCGTCAGCTAACCTCGCAGGCCGCCTAAGGAGAGTGTCTTCATGAAACGCACCATGTTTAAAAACGGTTGGTTCAAAGCGGTTTTGGCCGGCTCCCTGCTTGCCGCACCTCTGCTTGGAACCGGAACCGCGGATGCCGCCTCTTACACCGTTCAGCAGAACGATACCCTTTGGAAAATCTCGGTTAAGAACAACGTGACGCTGCAAGCTTTAATCAAAGCGAACCCTAGCCTCACGAATCCGAACCTGATTTGGCAGGGGATGAAAATCCAGCTTCCCGCCAAAACGGTAGCTGCACCGGCGAAAAAGCCTGCCGCTCCGGCAGCGACGGCGCCGAAAACACCGGCAGCTTCAACTCCGGCGGCCAGTGTATCCGAATATGCCGAGCAGGTATTTAACATCGTAAACAAAGAGCGCGCCGCAGCCGGCCTGAAGCCGCTGGTTCTGGACAAGGCGCTGTCGAATATGGCGCTGGACAAAGCAAAAGATATGTATGCCAACAACTACTTTGATCATACGTCCCCGACTTACGGGTCTCCGTTTGATATGATGAACCGTTACAGCATTTCGTATTCCTATGCCGGCGAAAACATCGCCAAAGGCCAACGGACGCCGCAAGAGGTTATGACGGCCTGGATGAACAGCGCCGGCCACAAAAAGAACATTTTGAGCGCCAACTATACCAAAATCGGCGTTGCCTACTACAACGGCGTTTGGGTGCAAGAATTTACGGGCTGACGCGCTTCGTTCCGGCCCGAACTTAATGAACGGATGAAGACCTCATCCACGACGGTTATTCTCTTTTGGACATTCCGGCGCGGTTTGACTCAAAATTCGTCCTGCAATTGTTTTCCAGGCTGAGAAAACGGCGGCTGAGAAGATCGAGCCGACGCATAACCGGAGACGGACGACGCTAATAGGTGCAATACGATCCTTATTTCCAGTGACTTTTGGTTCTATTGCGAAATAGTATCCTCTACGCACTTATTTCCCGTGAAAGAAGCGATATTCGGAGTAAACGGAAGAAATAGTTGCTTCCAGGCATCTATTCGAGTGAATTATAGCGATTACAATAAAATTAGTTGCTTTTTTGCATCTCCTTAACGGCCCTGCGATCGGAAGGCCTCCGGATGCGGGCATTCGGCTGCAACGCCCTTTGGCCGAGACGTCAAAGGTCTTGTCTGCGGTACTGGAAGCTTTTTAACGAAGAACATATACAAAGTAAAAAAAACGCCAGAACCGCGTATGCGGCCTGGCGTTTTTTGCTGTTCCCTGTAAACGTGGGGCTAACACGTTACAAAAGCAGTCCGCCGCTGTACGTAAGCTCGTACACTTTCCGTGTCCCCGCATAGATGGTTTCCTGTCCGAAAAAACGTTCCCAGGAACCCGACGGTTCATTCCGGTACAGATACCCGCCTGATTCAAAAGTGTCCGGTCCCCGGTACAGATGCCGGGTATCCGCTTTCCGGAGGGCCTGACGCAGGAACGCATAGACCGCTTTAACGGCTTCCGATTCCTGGACCTCCTCCGCCACGCCGCCGGCATAAACCATCGACCAGACCGGCCGTTCTTCGAACAAAACCGTTTCCTGTCCGGCGAAGAAGACTATGCCAAAGTAGATGTCCCGGTACAAAAACACACCGTCGCGGAACTCCAGCTGCCTGGATTCCGGCACCAGCGGCGTCACGCTGGCTTCGTCGCCTTGTGCCGCATAGGTATTCCGTTTCGCTTCCGCCAAAAAGGCACGAACCGCATTAAGATCCATTGTCATAAGGGATACTCTCTCCTTAAGCAAACATACGTTCCGTTCGATTCTAGCACTTTGTCGGAAGAAAGCACAGACCTATTTTAAAGGGCGGCAAGCCTTCGACGATTTGAGCACACGCCCGGCGAATGGTATACTCTGCTTGAATCCATCATTGCACATCGGAGGTTTTCAAATGAACGAACAGCTTACGCCGGACAACGGCACTCAATATGAAAAAGCGACCTTTGCAGGCGGCTGCTTCTGGTGTATGGTCAGCCCCTTCGAGGAGCAGCCGGGCATTGTTTCGGTCGTTTCCGGCTATACCGGCGGCCGCACGGAAAATCCGACCTACAAGGAAGTATGCTCCGGTACGACGGGGCATACGGAAGCGGTTCAAATTACGTTCGATCCGGCTGTGTTTCCTTATGACAAGCTGGTGGAAGTGTTCTGGCAACAGATCGACCCGACCGATCTGGACGGGCAATTCTGCGACCGGGGGGATTCGTACCGGACCGCCATCTTTTATCACAGCGAGGAACAGCGCAAAATTGCGGAGGAATCCAAACGCCGCCTGAACGAGAGCAACCGCTTCGACCAGGAGGTTGTGACGCCGATTGTGCCGGCGGCGACTTTTTATCCGGCGGAGGAGTATCACCAGGACTTCCACAAGAAAAACCCGGCCCACTACAAGCAGTACCGCAAAGGCTCAGGGCGGGACAAGTTCTTGGAGGAACACTGGAGCTTCGAAAAGAACCCGGAGGAGCTAAAAGCGCGCCTCACGCCGCTCCAATACGAAGTCACGCAAAACAATGCGACGGAGCCGGCGTTCCACAATGAATTCCATGATTTCCATGGGGAAGGCATCTACGTGGATATCGTATCGGGGGAGCCGCTCTTCAGCTCGACGGACAAATACGATTCCGGCTGCGGCTGGCCCAGCTTCACCAAGCCGATCCAAAAGGCGAGCGTAAAGGAGAAGGGCGATTACAGCCATTTCATGGTCCGTACGGAGGTTCGCAGCACGAAAGCCGATTCTCACCTCGGCCATGTGTTTGACGACGGGCCGCGGGACAAAGGCGGGCTTCGCTACTGCATCAATTCGGCGGCGCTCCGCTTCATTCCGAAAGAAAAGCTGGAAGAGGAAGGCTACGGGGAATACCGTTCGTTATTCGAATAAACAGGGAAAGATAAGGCTTTTGATTGGCAAGCCCGCACGCCGAGCTTCGGCGGATTGCGGGCATTTCCTTATGAGAGGACATGAAGCGATATTATTTCCTGCTCTGGTTGAATAAGTTTCCGGCTTTTTCGAGCAAAAGATTTTTTGTTTGACAAAAAGAAGAAGCTTCTCCATAATACTTTTCATACTAAAATCATCGGATTTATCCGACAAGGGGGAGCAGGGATGGGAAAGTCCGTTGCTACAAGAAAAAGGTTGGTTTGGATCAGCGCAATGGCCGTGTTCCTGACGGCGTTTTTGGCCGCATGCTCGGGAGCCGGAAATGAAGCCGGAACCGCCAAGAGCCCGCAGGCAACCGCGAATTCGGACACAAATCAGAGTGCGGTGCCGGAAAAGCCGGCAACCGGAGGCACATTTGTTTACGGACGGCCCGCTTCCGTCACCTCATTAGATTTACATAACCAGATTACGGCCAATAATGCCTTTGCCATCGACAAGGTATTCGAACCGATTGTGGCGTTCGACAGCAAGGGCGAAATTGTCGACTGGCTGGCGGACTCGCACAGCATCAGTGAAGATGGATTGACCTACACGTTTGTGCTCCGCGACGGCTTGAAGTTTTCCAACGGAACGGATGTCACCGCGGAGGACGCCGTTTTCTCGCTGAAGCGCCATCTGGAGGTCGGGGGGCCGCTGGCCATTGCAGCCAAGGTCAAGGAGGTCAAGGCACAGGACGCCAAAACGCTCGTCATTACGCTGGAAGAGCCTTACACGCCGTTTATTGCCGAGCTGTCCAACTTCTCCAACGGCATCCTTCCGAATAACTTCGGCGGCGCAACCGAAGAGGAATTCTTTAAAAATCCGGTTGGCACCGGGCCTTTTACCGTGGAAAGCTGGGACCCGGCAGGCGATTTGACCTTCGCCAAAAATCCGCATTACTGGCAGGAAGGGAAGCCTTATCTCGACAAGCTGGTCTACAAGCTGATTCAGGACGACAGCCAGGCCATTAATCAGCTCAAGGCCGGAGAAGTGGACGGGGTTGAATCCCTGGCACTGCAAAACGCCAACGAAATCAAGCAGGGCCCCGACACCACCGTGGCGACGAACGGCAGCTGGGTAACCGAGCAGCTGTTCTTCAATACGCTGGATAAGCATTTTTCCGATGTTCATGTGCGCCGCGCGTTGGCGCTGGCGATTGACCGCGAAGGCTTGACCAAGGCCCTTACCTTCGGCTACGCGCAGACCGCAAACTCCCTGCTGCCGACCGCAATTCCCTATCATTCCAACGACACGGTCAAACCGCTGAACTTTGATCTCGGCGCGGCCAAAGCGGAGCTGGCGAAATCCGCCTTTCCGAACGGCTTTTCGACCAAGCTGCTGATCGCTTCGGGGAACAGCACGAGGGCCCAGGAAGCGCAAATTATTCAAGCGGCAGGCAAAGAGCTCGGGATCAACATTGAAATCGAATCGATCGAGCTGGCCGCCTTCCGGGAACGCTTTTTCGCCTACGATTACTCGGCGATGCTGAACAGCGGGCAAGCAGACGCTCCCGAAGCGAACTCGATCATCGCTTTCCAAACCGACCCGGACGGCTTCAGCAAATCCTATTGGACGCATTACACCAACGAGGAAGTGACAAAGCTTCTGCGCGAAGGCCAAAAAACGCCGGATGGCGAGGCGCGCGGGGCCATTTACGCGAAGCTGCTGCAAACCCTTGCCGACGAAGTGCCGTATGTTCCGCTTTATTACCCGGAAATTCTGAAAGGCGTTCGTGCCAACGTCGACGGACTTACGGTATTGCCGAACGGCAGCATCCGGTTTGAAGACGTTCAGAAGAAATGATAAAGCCCAGGCCAAGGTTGAAAAGAGAGAGGGGCGGGACATCCGCATTGGCATGGATGGCTCCCGCTCTCGGGCGGGCGGCGCTGGTGATCGTTTGCGTGATGACCGCCGTGTTTTTTATGATCCGGATCGTGCCCGGCGATCCCGCCAAAATGATTTTGGGCGAATACAGCACGCCGGAGGCCGTCGAGAAGATGCATCATACGCTCGGTCTGGACCTACCGGTCGGGGAGCAGTTTCTCCGGTTTGTTAAAACGCTTTTCACTCAAGGGGACACGGGCAATTCGATCGTATCGGGAGCTTCCGCCAGGGAGCTAATTGCGGAACGGGCGCCGGTCACCCTGCTTCTGATCGGGATGTCAAGCGTTCTGGCTGTCGCCGCCGCCATGCTGTTGGCCGGGCTTGCGGCTTCGCGCAAGGACAAGCTGGCCGATCACATCATTCGCATCATTCCCACCATCAGCCAAGGCATGCCGCTCTTCTGGATCGGCCTGCTTTTCATTCTGTTGTTTGGCGTGCGGCTTCACTGGTTTCCCGTGGGCGGCGTGGGTGAAGGCTGGACCGGCATGCTGTACAGCCTGACGCTCCCGGCGGTTGCCGTCGCTTGTTCGCAGATTCCGGCCCTGGTTCGTTCGTTAAGAGCGCAGATGCTGGAGGTGCTGGAATCCGATTTTGTCGTCACGCTGAAGGCGGCCGGTATACCGGGCCGGGTCATTATGTTCAAGCATGTGCTCCGCAACGCGGCACTTCCCGCTTTCATGCTGTTTGGCGTCAATCTGTCTTATATGGTCGGGGGCACGCTTGTCGTCGAACAGGTTTTTGGCATCAAAGGAATCGGCAGCTTGCTGTTTACATCCATCTCAAACCGGGATTTTCCGGTGATTCAGGGGATCGCGCTTTATTGCGCGGTGGCGGTCGTCCTCATCAGCCTTTTGATCGAGATCGTATCCTGGCGGCTGGACCCCAGAACGAAAGGGAAACCATGAACCAAACGGAGCTTGACTTTCAATCGCAGGGAGAAGATACGAGGACGGGCCTTGGACGCCGGATTTGGAGCACCCCGTCGTTGGCGGCGGGCGGTCTGATGTTTGCCGTGCTGATTGTCCTGGCGGTGTTCATCCCGTTCCTCAGCCCGTACTCGCCGACCGGGCAAAATCTGAGCGCGTTTCTGCAGCCCCCGTCCGCCGAGCATTGGCTGGGAACGGATCAATTGGGGCGTGATTTGTTTACGCGATTGATCTATGCCGCGCGGACCGATCTGACGATCATGGTGCTGGCCGAAATCGTCCCTTTTTGCACCGGCGTCCTGCTTGGCATGCTGGCGGGGTATTACGGCGGGTGGCTCGACAAAGTGATTTCGCTCGTTACGGATACGCTGATCGCTTTTCCTTTTTACCTGATCGTCATTATCGTGGCCTTTGCGAGCGGCGCCGGTCAACGGGGGATTTACATCACCTTCATGCTGGTGGGCTGGATTGTTTTCGCCCGCGTGACGCGGGGGCTGACCGCTTCGCTGCGCAAGCAGGAATGGGTGGCTTCGGCCCAGACGCTCGGCCTGCCGGGCATCCGGATTCTTATGCGTCATATTCTGCCGAATGTGCTGCCCCAGGCGGTGGTGGTTCTCATGACGGATATGGTCGCGCTGCTGGTGGCCATCGTGACGCTCGGCTACCTCGGCATCGGCATCGCCCCGCCGACTCCGGATTGGGGAACGATGATTTCGGACGGGCAGCCCTTTATCACGACGGCCTGGTGGCTGTCGGCCGTTCCGGGCTTTGCGGTGGTATACACGGGCATTGCGCTGTCTCTCGTGGGCGACGGACTGGCGGATTTATGGAGGAGAAAATGACGGAAGCAAATCCGATTCTGACCGTAGCATCTCTTACGCTGGAAACAAAATCAAAGAAACGACTGGTCGACGGCGTCCGTTTTTCGCTGGGTAAAGGGGAAACCCTGGGCCTTGTAGGCGAATCGGGCTCCGGCAAATCGCTGACGCTCCGTTCGATTCTCGGCCTGCTTCCCCGCGGGGTCGCGCAGACGGGCGGGACTATCGAGAGCGGGGCAAGCAGCGCGATGGTCTTTCAGGACCCGAGGGGCTCGCTGGACCCGCTCTGCCCGGTGGTGAAGCAGCTTGCCGAAGTTGTCTTCTACCGGCAAAAGGTCGGACGGAAGGCTGCCCGGACGATTGCGCTGGAGCTGCTTGAGCTGCTCGGCCTGCCGGGTTCCTTAAGGCAATCGGACCGCTATCCGGGTCAGCTGTCGGGCGGCCAATGCCAGCGGGTCGTCATCGCGATGGCCTTGGCATGCAAGCCGGGCATACTTCTCTGCGACGAGCCGACAACGGCGCTCGACGTTACCGTGCAGCGGCAAATCATCGATACGATCGGCCGGCTGCAGCGGGAGCTGGGGTTTGCCATGGTGTTTGTCACGCATAATCTGGCTCTGGCGGCCAACCTCTGCTCTTCGCTTTGCGTCATGAAGGACGGGCGGATCGTGGAGCAGGGCGAAACCCTGCGCCTTCTGCAAAATCCGCAAACTCCCTACACGCGGCTCTTGATGGATGCCGTGCTGCCTTTGCCGGAACCGGAAGGAGGCGAACCGACATGGATGCAGCCCTGAAGGTCCAGAACGTGACGGTGCGTTACGGCGGCTTTACCGCGCTGGACGACGTGACGCTTGAGCTGGAGCCGCATACCGTTCTCGGCCTGGTCGGGGAATCCGGCTCGGGCAAGTCCACCTTGGCCCGGGTAATCGCCGGGTTAATCGTTCCCGATGAAGGGCATATTGTGCTGGGAATGGAAGAGCTGAAGAAGAAGAGGACCAGGGAGCAGCGGAAGGCCGTCCAGATGATCTTTCAAAATCCGGACGCCTCGCTGAATCCGAGGCATTCCGTCCGGCGGATTCTTGCCGAAGCGTTATTGTTTCATAAAATGGCGGAACGCTCGAAGGTCGAGCAGCGATGCACCGAGCTGCTGGAGCGCGTGCACTTGCCCGGTAGCGCGCTAAACCGGTACCCGCATGAGTTCTCCGGCGGACAGCGCCAGCGCATCGCCATCGCGCGCGCTTTGAGCGTGGAGCCGCGTTTGCTGATCGCCGACGAGCCGACCAGCGCCCTCGACGTATCGGTTCAACGGAGCGTGCTTGAGCTGTTTGAAGCGCTGCGGGAAGAGCTTGCTCTGACCGTGCTGTTCATTTCACACGATCTGGGTGTTATTCACGCCGTAAGCGATTCGGTGGCGGTCATGCGGCAGGGCAAACTGGTCGAGGTCAGCGGCAAGGAGCGGTTTTTTGCCCGGCCATCGGCGGCATACAGCCGGGAGCTGCTCGCCGCCGTACCCAAGATGCCGGTGTCCGACCGCCGGGAGGAGGTTCATCATGATCGAATTTGACCGCGGTTTTGTGCCGCTTGCATCATCCGAATACGAAACGCTGATCCGTTTGTTGTCCGGTCTGCTGAAGACGGAGCATCCGCCGGTGATTATTCCGGGGGAGGCGATTCTGGGAATTGAGGCAATGGCGGCGGGCATTTCGAAGCCAGGCCGGACCTTTGTCAATGTAGTCACCGGCCCGTACGGGAGCTTGTTTGGCAGGTGGCTGGAGCGGGGCGGGGCGACGGTAGCGGAGATCCGCGTGCCTTTTGACGAAGTGGCGACAGTGGAAAGGGTAGCCGAGGCGGTGGAGCGGCATCAACCGGACGCCATCTCCTTCGTCCAGGCGGAGGTCGTCACCGGCGGCTCCAATCCGGCCAAAGAAATACTGGAGCTGGCCCGCCGGTTCAACCTGATCACCGTGATGGACTCCGTTTCGGCGGTCGGGGGAGAGGCGCTGCCGGTAGACGAGTGGGGCGTTGATTTTGCCGCCATCGGCGCCCAGAAAGCGCTCGGAGGCCCGAACGGCGTGAGCGCCGTCAGCATTTCGCCGCGCGGCTGGGCGTTCCTGGAATCGAACGAAAAGGCGCCTCGCGAGTCCATTTTATCCTTGCTGGACTTGAAGCCGTCCCCGATCGGCAGCGCATCTCCGGTGCGGGTTCCTCCCAACATTCCGGTTTTGGAGGCGAGAGCCCTTGCTGCGGCGTTGACGCGCGTGGAGGAAGAAGGGCTGGATCAAGTAATCCGGCGTCATGAGCTGGCTGCGGCTTCCGCCGTCTCCGGACTCCAGGCACTCGGGCTGACGCCTTGGCAGAAGGACCCCGCCCGTTATTCCACGCTGACAACGACGGTCCGCATCCCGCAGCAGGAGACCGACCTGCGCATCGCCCGGCCCATCGGGATCGTAGCGCCGGGAGACGGCGAATTAAACGGGCAGCTGCTGCGGATCAATCATTTTGGTGCGAACGCTTCACGAAGAAGCGTGGAGGAGGCCATTTCGACCCTCGCCCGTTTGCGGAAGCAGGACGCCGGCCGCGCTCTGGAAGCCGTCGGCTTGATATGGGAGAACCGGTATGACGCTTAACGGACCTCAGGAGCCAACAGCACTCCATGGCGTTTTCCTGGCAGGCATCGCCGGCAAGCGTTTCGATGTGGTGATTCGCGAAGGCCGCATTGCTTCCGTCAGGGAGTCGGTTCCATGCAAGAATCCGTCCGGCCAACCGGACAAAGCGTTATGGCTGACCCCCGGCGTGATCGATTTGCATACCCATCTCGCCTGGACGGATTTCGACCATGCCGACCAATTAAAACGGGACAGCCGCGAAATCGAGGCCATGCAGGCGCAGGCCTTTGGAGCCACACTGCGGACAGGCGTCACAACGGCGCGCGACGCTGGCGGGCTTCCGCCGGACACGGCGCAGCATCTTGTGCGGCATTATGGGCATCCGCTGCGAGTAGAAACGAGCAGCGAGATGCTCGGGGCCGCAGACGCGCGCGGCGTTGCCCATCTGGAGCGGAGAATGCGCGGCATCTTTGCATCGGGAGCGGGCTGGATCAAAATCATGGCGACCGGCGGCCTTGGCGCGCCCTCCGAGCGTGTGCTGGACCCCGTTTTTTCAGAGGAAGAGTTTGCATTTATCGTCCGGCACGCGCACGAGCACCGGAAAAAGGTCATGGTTCATACATGGGGCGGATTGACGGTGGACTGGTGCATCCGGGCCAAGGTGGAGTCGGTCGAGCACGGGATGTATCTGACCCGGGAACAGGCGGACGGATTGGCGGAGGCCGGTGTCGCCTTTGTGCCGACCGTCTCGATTTACCGCATTGCGGCGGACCCGAAAAGCGTCCTGGCGCTGCCGCCTGTACTAAATGAACGGGCTGCGCGCGCCGCGGAGGCGCACCCGAAGGCGATCCGTTACGCCAAAAGCGCGGGGGTTCGCATAGGCCTGGGCACGGATTACGCCACTCCGGCGCTTCACGGCCATAACCTGCAGGAGCTGGATGCGCTGGGCGATTGCGGGTTGACGCGGGCGGAAGCATGGCGGGCCGCTACGGAAACAGCCGCAGCGGTACTGGGAAGCGGGCATGAATTGGGGCGCATAGCGGAAGGCTATACAGCCGATGCGATTGTGTTCGACGCGGATCCGTATCAGGCTGCGAATGCCGACTCCCTGCGGCGAAGCATTGTTTCGGTGCTGACGGGAACGCCGGCTGGACGTTTCTAAAATAATAGTTGACTTCGTTTGCGGCGTGTGATATTCTATATCTTGTCGCTGCGAAAACGAAGGTTTTCAAAAGCGCCCGAAACGCGGTCATGGCGGAATTGGCAGACGCGCTAGATTCAGGTTCTAGTGTCAGCAATGACGTGGAGGTTCAAGTCCTCTTGACCGCACTTGCGATTTAAAGAAAAGTCCGCTGTTGCTCAGGCAACAGCGGACTTTTTTTCGCAGGCTGCCTTTACTGGCAAGTCCGTTTACAGCATCCGCTGGATTTTCCCGGCCTGGTGCCATTTCGCATAGCGGCCGCCGATGCGGGCAAAGGCTTCATGGATGATTCCCATCAAGTCGTAAGGGGAGGAATCCTGGAGCAGAAGGAAGGGAGAATCGCCTGAATTGTCGGGCTATTCCAACTTTCAGTCGCCACCTTGCCAAAGGATTGCCGGCCATGATATAGTAATCTTCGGTTGTTCGGCAGCCGGGTTAAACGGCAAGCCGGGAGCTTGCGGTCATGGCGGAATTGGCAGACGCGCTAGATTCAGGTTCTAGTGTCAGCAATGACGTGGAGGTTCAAGTCCTCTTGACCGCACCAACCTTACAAACCAACTCTTCCTTGGAAGAGTTTTTTTTGTACCCGAAACAATAAGATCCTCAAGGACCATGAAAGCAGAGGCGGCCGCTTTGGAGAAACCTTGTACTTACAAGACAGGACAAGTAACCGAAATGCTGGGGATGTCCCGTGACACGCTTCGGCATTACGAAACGATCGGGATTATCGCCCCGGAACAGAATGAATACAACCGCTACCGGGAATATGACAAATGGGACATTTATGCCCTGCTGACGACCGACTTTTACAAAAAGAGAGGGTTGTCGCTCCATGAGATCAAGCAGCTCCAGGCGGGAAGCGAAGTCGGCGGCTTGATCAGCTTATTGAAAGAAAAAGAGACCGGTCTAGAGGAACAGATTCGGCTTCAGCAGCGGATGCTGCAAAAAATCAAGGAAACGAAAACGTTTTGCTTCGAATTGGACCGGCATTTGAACCAGTATTCGTTGCGAAGCTTTCCGCTTTACGAAGTCGACGATGAGTTTTCGGACTTCGCCGCTTTCGAGGAGTATCAGGCTGTTCTTGGGAACCTAAATCTTTCCGAGGAAGATATGCTTACGAAAATGATGAGGCAGGTGACATTTGACGAAACCGGCATCCTTGATACCAAGATGTTCATGGCGAAAAAAATAGAAGCGGACCAAAAACAGCCGGACCGAAGCTACTTGGAGTATTCCACATGTATGTACACGATTGTAGAAGACGGCCGGTATCAAAATGAGAATGATCAAATCAAGGAAAATCTGTTCAAAACCTGCCTGGCCTGGGCGGAAGAACAGGGTCTGAAATTGGCGGGCACCGCATTTGCCAATACCCGCCTTATCGTCTATCACGACAACAAGGAGAGGGTATTTATCGAAATTTTTATTCCAGTCCTGTAAAACCGGTTGCGTTTTTTCCCGGTGGCGGTTGACCCGGGGGCTGCCCCATAGTTTAGATTTCTTTTTGGATGCGTCAGGCAAAAAGAAACGAGGAGGCTCCCCGATTGAATCGTCATTTGAAAACGTACATCGTGCTGACCTATGTTGTGTTTTGGTGCTTTATCCTGCTAATCGGGGCTGTGATGCTGCTCCTGAAGTCGCAAGAGACAGCCGCTGTCATGCAGATTATTGCGTCCTGGACGCCGAGTCTCGTGTTTCTTTTTTTGTATCGCAGGCTGTACCCGAATGTCCGGTTTTCTCATTACTTAAAACGCCAATTTATTGGGAAAATCTCCATATCCGCTATTGTTGGCATTGTTGCCGTTCAAGGGTTGATTTTTGCAGGGGTTATGCTTGTAACCGGGCTCACCACCGACCAGCCTGTTTTAGACTCCAAGCTGTCGCCGCCGCTATTGGTCTCCTTGTTTTTCTTTCATCTCATTCAAGGGCCGCTTGGAGAAGAGCTGGGGTGGAGAGGATACTTGTTAAATGCTTTGCAGGAGACTTATCGTCCCTTGAAAGCAACACTCGTGCTTTCCGCCGTTTGGGGCTTTTGGCATTTGCCATTATGGCTCGTTTCCGGATACTCCGGGATAGAGCTTCTTCAATACGCCGCTTCCTTTTTGATTTGTATTTTCTCTCTGTCGGTCATGATCTCCCGTTTTTATCACGCGAGCCGCAACCTGCTTGTTCCCATTTTGATGCATCAGCTTTTTAATTTCTTTCTTGACCTGTTACCCTACAATGTGTTGCATTCTATAAAATTATATGCGGTCTTCTATCTGCTCCTGGCCATTATTTTCATGCTGGTTCGTTATCCAACGTCCAAGCAGGGCGAGCGACATTGTGGAATAGACGATCCTGAATAGCTGTGCTGAACAACTTTACATAATATCTGAATAGAGGTGTAAGGGATAGATGAACATACAGGCGCTTCGTGAAGACCTTTTGCAGCCTTTTTTCGCTTACTGCAGGAAACACAGAACGGAAGTAGACGATTCATTTTTGTATGAGGAGGATTTTAGGGATTTTAAAATCGGCGAAGAAAACCCTACTTGTGTTGCCCTAAACCGGCATGGCGATATTATTGCTGCGGCTTCGCTCATGAAGAATGCTCACTATCTGCGGGGGAAAGAGGCGCGCTTCCGCATCTTTCACTCCGAGCTCGAAGATTCGGGGATTTATAAACGTCTGTTGGAGAAGTTATCGAAGCATGGAGAAGGACTAAAGCACTTTTTTATTTTCGTGCCTGTCGTTCAAAAAAACCTGATAGAAATCGTGGAAGAGCTTCATTTTAAAATCGAGCGGTATTCCTTCATTCTTGTCAGAGAAGGGGAAGCGCCCGCCCCGTACATCCTGCCCGAAGGCTACCGTCTTGTTCCATTCTCGCCGGGGGTTGACGAGCAGGTCTGGGCCGACGTGCGAAACGCCGGTTTTGCCGAATTAAAAGGCAGTCAAACGCCGATCACGGCGGAGATGGTGGCCAAGACGGCGGCGAATAATGATTCTATCGACGGGGGAATGCTGATTTTTTATCATCGGGACCGCCCCATTGGAATTGTCAGGGGTGCCGAGGATGAGTATGAAGGCGCGCCGATCCTGAATATTGGCCCATTGGCGTTGATCCCGGAGTATCAGGGAAAAGGCCTCGGAAGAATACTGCTGAGAGCGATGCTTCATTTTGCCCTCGGGAAGGGTTACGGCCGTACAATGCTTTGCGTGAACGCCGAAAATGAACGGGCCAAAGCGCTTTATCTTCAGGAAGGCTTTGTGCAAACGGAGGCCGCAGCAAATTACCGGTTTGAACTCGGCGCAGAAAATGCTTAGCTTAAACAAAACCAACTCTTCTTCGGAAGAGTTTTTTTGTGCGGAATAAAAATTTCCTTTCGCCGTCATAAGGCCACTTTCTGCATAAATCGACATATTATGAGCCGATCGAAGGAAAGTTTGTCACTTTTATGCTTAATCTTTTCAGATTCCCTTTCAACATAATAACAAAATGAGAAAAAGTATTAGCTGTTATTTACATATAAGGAAAACGGGGAAATCGGAAGGACGTGCTTTAGTGCGACGATGCATTGACAAGCTAAACATACTGGGATAAAATCTAGCACAATTCATACTTATCCGATGAGGATTATGGATAAGTGCATTTGCAATAGGCTGCATTTTTCAGGAGGAGGATGTGCGGAACTTGTTCATTCGCAGGTCGGTTTTAAATTTTGGTCAACAGGATGGAAACATTAGGAGGCAGCTATGAGAACTCAAAAAGGTAGGGTCCAAGTCCAATTCTTTCTTTTGCTCGCATTTATGGTCTTTCTGTCCGCCTGCTCGAGCAGCGGCGGCTCCGCAACGAATCAGCCTTCGGGCAGTCCCGAACAATCCTCGGCCGCAAGCGCGGCTCCCTCGTCCGGCTCGTCCGACTCCGAAGCTCTCGCTTGGCCGGAGAAGAACATTGAACTGATCGTACCGTTCAACGCGGGCGGTGTCTCCGATATACTGGCGCGGGCCTTTGCCGAAGCCGCGACCGGTATCATCGACAAGCCGGTGACGATCAAAAACGTCGGCGGCGGTTCGGGAACGGTCGGCAACTATGAGCTGGTCAAAGCAAAACCCGACGGCTATACGTGGCTGTGGGCATCAACCGGCCACATCTCCTCATCCCTGCACATTACCCCGGCTCAATATAAGCGGGAAGATTTCACGATTGTCAACAAAGTCGGAGACATGGTCGTTACCGTTGTCGTTCCGAAGGATTCCCCGTTCCAAACCTTGACGGACCTGGTTGATTACGCGAAAGAGAACCCCGGAAAACTGACGGTCGGAAACCCCGGCGAAGGCACGGTTGTCGCGATGCTGGCCAACATGCTTGAAGTACAGGAAAGCATTGAGCTTCAGCATGTACCGTTCCAGGGCAGCGGCACGCTTCTGCCGGCGGTACTCGGCGGACACGTTCAGGTCGGGTTCATGAACGTCCCGGAAGTGCAGGGACAAATCGACGCGGGCGAGCTTCGCGCCCTGGCCGTCCTCAGCGAGAACCGCGTTGACAAGCTGCCTGACGTTCCGACGGCGGCGGAGCAGGGCATCGAAGGCTTGTCGGGCGGAGCAGGGCACTTCATCATCATTCCGAACAACGTTCCGGAAGAGGTTGTTCAACGGATCGACGAACTGACCCAGGAAGTGTATTCGTCCGACAAGTTCAAGGAGCTGATGGACCAGGCGGGTTATCAGCTGGGCTACAAAAACAGCGCGGACGCGCTTAAAGAAGTTGACGAATGGTATGAAGTGACCGGCGAAATCTACAAAAAGCTTGGATTGGTTAAGTGATGAACACCATCGTTTTCCGAGCGCGGATCACCACCGCGCTCCTCTTTATGACCGTTGGAATCATAACGCTGTCGCAGTCATCCCGATTGCCGTTCGGATCGCTGCGAAGCATCGGGCCCGGATTTTTCCCCGTCGTTTTCGGCATTCTGCTGACTGGCTTGAGCCTGATCATGCTGGCGGGACTTTTGCTTGCACGAAAGCAGATCAAGGAACCGGCGGGAGAGGAAGAGCAGGAGCCTACCAAGCTTCTGGGGGCGCTGGCCTTCGCCGGCCTGTTCCTTCTCTTTTTGGCGGTTGCCCATTGGGTTGGCTTTCTGGCCGGGATTCTGGTCATTACGGGAGCCGCCGCCTATTTGCTGGGCTTGAAGGGCTGGCGCCTTGCTTTGCTGACCGCAGCGGTAACGGCCGCCGTCTGGCTTATTTTCGATTACTGGTTGGGTATCGCGTTACCGCCCGGCATCTGGCTGGACAACTAACGGGTGATGTTGGGAGGAGCTTCAAATGACTGGAATGGAAGATATTCTCGCGGGCGTCGCGTCCGCTTTTTCGTTAACCAACTTGTTTGTCTGCTTGATCGGGGTTGCGTTAGGCACGCTGGTCGGGGTGCTGCCCGGACTCGGTCCGGTCGGAGCGATTTCCCTGCTTTTGCCGCTTACCTTTTCCATGGAGCCGACGGCGGCGTTAATTCTTGTGGCGGGCATTTACTTTGGCGGGATGTACGGAGGCTCGACCACGTCCATTCTCGTTAATGTTCCGGGGGAGGCGGCGTCGGTCGTCACTACGCTGGATGGCTATCAGATGACAAAAAAAGGCCGGGCGGGGGCCGCACTGGCCATCTCCGCCATCGGCTCGTTTGTCGCCGGTACAATCGGTATGGTGCTGCTGTCGCTTTTGGCGCCGCCGATCGCGCAGATGGCCCTGAAGTTCGGGCCCCCCGAATACTTTGCGATCGTTCTCGTAGGCCTGCTGGTGCTGTCGCGGCTGACGGACACTTCTCTGGTGAGAAGCTACATGCTGATTGCGCTCGGCGTCGTGCTTTCCCTGATCGGGATCGACCAGATGAGCGGCTCGCTCCGGCTCGTTTTCGGCTCCCCTTACCTCATTGACGGACTTGATTTTGTTCCGATCATCATGGGCTTGTACGGCATGTCCGAGGTGCTCGGCTCGATGGAGCAGGCCTATGTCAAGCCGGCCAAAGCCGATTTGTCCCTGCGGAAGCTGCTGCCCAGCAAAACGGAAATGCGGCGCAGCGCCGGGCCGATAGTGCGCGGCGGGCTGCTCGGGTTTCTGATGGGACTCCTGCCGGGGCCATCCAGCATCCTGAGCACATACGCTTCCTACGGTTTGGAAAAAAAGCTGTCCAAGCATCCGGAGGAGTTTGGCAAAGGAGCGATCGAAGGGGTGGCGGGACCGGAATCGGCCAACAACGGGGCCAGCACAGGCGCCCTGGTGCCGCTTTTGTCGCTTGGCGTTCCCTTTTCTCCGCTTCCGGCGATCCTTTTGAGCGCGTTTATGATTCAAGGGATTACGCCGGGGCCGCTGATGATGAAGGATCATTCCACGCTGTTCTGGGCGCTCATCGCCAGCATGTACATCGGCAATGTGATGCTCCTTGTCCTGAATCTGCCGCTGGTCGGCGTGTTTGCGAAAGTCGCCCACTTGTCGCCTCGGGTGCTGATGCCGATCGTCATGATTTTCTGCATCATCGGCGCTTATTCCGTCCGAAGCAGCATGTTTGACGTCATCGTGCTGATGATCTTCGCCGTTGTCGGTTATTTGCTGCGGAAAGCCAAAATGGAGCCTTCTCCGCTCGTGCTCGGGGTGCTGCTCGGGCCGACGCTGGAAAACTCCTTCGCCCAGTCCGCCTTGATCTTCCAAGGGGACATCTTGAAATTGTTCACCCGTCCGATCTCCGGGACGCTGCTGGTCGTCGGGCTTCTCGTGACCCTCTGGCCGTTGCTGCGCCGTGCGTTCTGGGCGGTCCGGCCGTCACAGCCAAAAGCTTGACCTTGCGGAAAAGGAGGAAGCTTCGATGGAAATCGTAACGGAACGTTATGATGTCGTGATTATCGGAAGCGGCGGCGCGGGCTTGCGCGCCGCCTTGTCCGCAGCCGAGCAAGGGGCGCGTCCCGTCGTGCTGACCAAAGGGGAGCCGCAGCGGTCGGGCGGGACGCTGTCGGCGCACTATTCCTTTTGCGCGGTTTTGCCAACCGCAAAACCCGGCGACAGCGCCGAGCAGTTCGCAGCCGACATTATCCGCTCCGGGGAAGGGATATCGGACGCCCGGCTGGTCGATGCGCTGGCCCGGCAATCGGGAGAAGCGGTTGCTTTCGCACAGCGGCTCGGGGTGGTTTTTGATCCCGAGGAGCCGGGCGGCAGCGTGCCGCATTTGGGATGGCTGGCCGGCCACGCATATGCCCGGGCGGTCCATGTCGGCAACGCCGTCGGCCGCGAAATGGTGCGGGCGCTGCTCAAGGCCGTCAAGCGGGCGGGGATTCCCGTCCATTCGTTTACGCACGCGACGGATTTGGCCGTCAAGGACGGCGTGCTCCGGGGCGTCGCAGCTTACCACTCGCCGAGCGGAGAATTCCGGCTGTATGAAGCGCCGGCGGCGATCGTTGCAACCGGCGGCGGAAGCCAGGTGTACGAGCTGAACACCAATCCGTATGAAGCGACAGGCGACGGGTACGGGCTGGCGCTGCGCGCGGGCATCGAACTGCTGGATATGGAATTTGTCCAGCATTACCCGACCGTCCTCGTCTCCCCGCGCGGAGCCAGAGGGCTGATGTTCAATTCCGGCATCCTGATTCCGAAAGGAGCCCGTCTGCTGAACCGGCACGGGGAAGATTTTTGGGACCGGCACGGCGCGGGACCGCTGAAGGAGGCCACCCGCGATGTCATGTCCCGGGTCATGTCCCGGGAGATTGCCGACGGAAACGGGACCGCGGCCGGCGGCTTGTACATAAGCACCAAAGGCATGGACCCCGGCGAGTTTCCGCAGCTTCAGCAGCGGCTGCTGGAGGATCTTGGGGTAGAGGGCAATGCCTCCGGGCTGGAGGTTGCGCCCGGCGCGCATTATTTTATGGGCGGCCTCCGCATCGAGCCGGACGCGTCGACGGATTTGCCCGGCGTGTTTGCCGCCGGCGAATGCGCGGGCGGCATACATGGCGCCAACCGGCTGGCCGGAAACGCCTTGTCGGAAAACCAGGTGTTCGGGGCGATCGCCGGGCGGAGCGCCGCGTCGTATGCCCGCCGGAACCCATTGGCAGCGGATGCGATGGACCGGCAGCTGGGGCTCCAAACGCTGGAGCCGGTCCGGCGGCTCTTTGGCCGCTTGGCGCCAACCGGAGCGGACAAACCGCAGGCGGGCTGGCAGGAGGTGCAGGCGCTGATGCAGCGTCACGCCGGTCCGGCCCGGAGCGCCGACGGACTGAGGCAAGCCGGCGAACGGTTGAAGGAGCTGCGGAAAGAGCTGCCGGAGCGGTTTGGCCTGAGGGAAGCCGCGCTGGCCTACAACCGCGATGCGGGCAAGGCGTTGGAGCTGCGCAACCTGATCGACACCGGCTTGTCTGTGGCCGCCGCCGCTCTGGAACGGACCGAAAGCCGGGGCGCCCATGTACGGCTTGACGCGCCGGAAAGCGACGATGCCTGGACATGCAGCCTTGCCGTCCGCTTTTCGGACGGTACGCCGCATTTCCGCAAGCTGCCGCGCGGGGAAGGGGGAGAGCCATGACGGAGGAAAAGCAAATTCGCTGCCGGGTGGCGCGCAAGGCGTCGGCGGACAGCGCTCCCTTCTTCGTTGACTACCTGGTGCCGCATCGGGCGGGCATGACCGTGCTCGATGCGATGCGTTACATTGCCGACGAGCTGGACGGAAGCTTTGCATTTTACGACCATGCCTGCAAACGCGGGTTTTGCGGCAGCTGTCTGGTCAAAGTGAACGGCAAGAACAGCCTGTCCTGCCGGCAGCTTGTTCCGGACGGACCGCTTATGCTTGAACCGGCCATGAAAACAACGAAGGACTATTGGCCGGCCGACACCTAAGATCATCAATCGAAGGAGCATGCAAATGACAACCTTATCCGCCAACCTGAAAGAGCAGGCGGCATCGCTCCAAGCCAGGCTTGTCGCGATGCGGAGAGAACTGCACCAGTTTCCGGAGCTTTCGAACGAAGAGTATGAAACGACTGCCCGAATCAAGACATGGCTTGCGGAAGCCGGCGTCCGGCAGCTTGAATTGGGCCTGCCGACAGGCGTCCTTGCGGAAGTAAAAGGAGCCCTGCCGGGACCGGTGATCATGCTTCGCGCCGATATTGACGCGCTGCCTGTCAAAGAAGAGACAGGCTTGCCATTTGCTTCCTCCGTACCGGGGAAAATGCATGCGTGCGGCCATGATTTTCATACGGTGTCCATGCTTGGAGCGGCTGCCTTGCTGCAGCGGCATGCCAAGGAGCTGGCGGGCACGGTGCGAATTCTGTTTCAGCCGGCCGAGGAGCTGGCTGTCGGCGCGCGCGCCGTCATTGACGCCGGAGCCTTGGCAGGCGTTTCCGCCATTCTGGGTATGCACAACAAGCCGGAGCTGCCGGTCGGTACGGTCGGCATCCGGACCGGTCCGTTAATGGCATCCGTCGACCGGTTTGCCATCGAAGTCAAAGGCAAAGGCGGCCACGCGGGCGTTCCGGAAGCCGCCGTCGATCCGATTGTGGCGGCCAGCGCCATTGTGAACGCGCTCCAGTCGCTTGTCAGCCGAAACGCCAGTCCGCATCATTCCGCTGTGGTCAGCGTATGCAAGCTGCAGGCCGGATCAACCTGGAACGTCATCCCGGACACCGCCTATCTGGAGGGCACCGTGCGTACGTTCCAGCCCGAGGCGAGAGCCGCCATTCCGGAGCAAATGAAGCGGATCGCGGAAGGCGTTGCCGCCGGTTACGGGGCGGAGGCTGCGGTCAGCTGGACCGGCTTGCTTCCCGCCGTAACCAACGAGTCCAAGCTGGCGGAGCTTATGCGCGAGGCGAGCGCCGCCCAAGGGCTGGAAGTGACGGAAGCGGTCCCGACGATGGGCGGCGAGGATTTCGCCCTCTATCAGGAGCTGATTCCGGGCTGCTTTGTCTGGATGGGAACCGGGGGCAAGGAGCAGTGGCATCACCCGCGCTTCACGCTGAACGAGGACGCGCTTGCGCGGAGTGCGGCGTTGTTCGCCGAGGCAGCCATTCGCGCCCTGAAGGCGTTCGCATGAGCGGCGGCGGGGTGACCCGGCAGCTGGCGGAGCGGATCGCGGGAAGCCGTCCGCTTGCCTGTGGGCAAGCAGCGGAAGCCGCCCGCGCCGCGCTGCTGGATTGGCTGGCGTCGGCGCTCGCCGCGCGCAGCGACGCGGGCGCCGGCCGGATTCTGACGGCGCTTGGCTCTCGTCCGGCGGCCGGCGGCGGCCGCTCCACGATCATCGGGAAGCGCGGCCGCTACTCGGCGCTGGAAGCGGCGGCCGTCAACGGCTACCTGAGCCATGCGCTGGACTACGACGACGTGCACGCAAGCGCCCGCGGCCATACCAGCGCCGCCATCTTTCCCGCGCTCCTTGCGGAAGCGGAAGAACGCGGGGCGTCCGGCGAGGATCTGCTCGCCGCCTATGTCGTCGGCGTCGAGACGATGTGCCGCCTGGGGCTGGCGCTTGGCCCGGCCCACTACGAAGCGGGCTGGCACAGCACCGCCACGCTGGGGGCCGTGGGAGCGGCGGCAGCCTGCGCCCGCCTCGCCGGGCTGGATGCGGCCGCAACGGCGCAAGCGCTCGGGCTCGCCTGCACCCAAGCGGGCGGCCTGCGGGTGCAGTTCGGCAGCGACGTCAAGCCGCTGCACGCCGGGCTCGCCGCCCGCAGCGGCCTGCTGGCGGCGCGGCTTGCGGAAGCGGGAATGACCGGTGCCGCCGAGCCGCTGGTCGGCCCGAACGGGTTTCTTGCCGTTTTCGGAGGAGAAGGGACGCAGCCGGACAAAATTACGGCCGGCTGGGGAGAGCCTTGGCAAATTGTCGAGCCCGGCCTTTGGTTCAAGCCTTACCCGTGCTGCTCCGCCGCCTATCATGCGGCGGAAGCTGCGCTTGCGATCCGGGCTTCGGACGGGCCGCGAGCGGAGGAAATCGAGCGGGTCACCGTCACGTTTCCGCCCGGCGGAGACGCCGCGCTGGTCATTCGCGAGCCCCGGACGGGAGTTGAGGGCCGGTTCAGCGCCGAATACGCGGTGGCGGCGGCTCTGGCCGGAGCGGGCCTCGGGCTGGAGACGTTTTCCGATAAGCCCGTCTCATCGGAGTTAAAGGCGCTTGCCGCTAAAGTTCAGCGCCATTACGATGCGGGCATCGTTCCCGCCCCGAACGCGATGCCGAAGGGGCGGTTCGCCATTGTGCGCGTTAGTTACGCGGACGGCTCGGAGCGCGCGGAAAGGGTGGACTGCCCGCGCGGCGCGCCCGACCGTCCCTTATCCCCGGAAGAAAAGCTGGCCAAATTTCGCGATGCGGCGCAAGGCTTATCCGATGAGTGGATGGCTTTGCCCGTCAAAATCGAACGGCTGCAGGAGCAAGCCGATTTGTCTTTGTTTTTACCCGACTTCTAGGAGGAACTCATCATGCCGTCACATGTCATCGATATGATTATGCTGCAAAACAATTTCGGGACCGCCGAAATGCGCCAGGTCTGGTCGGACGAAAACCGGCTGCAAAAGCACCTGGACGTGGAAGCGGCCCTTGCCTTATCGGAAGCGGAGCTGGAGCTGATTCCGGCGGAGGCGGCTTCCGTTATCGCCGCCCAGGCGAAGGTTGAGCACATGGATATCCAGGGAATCGCCCAAGAGGTGCTCAAGGTCAAGCATTCCCTGATGCCGACGCTGAAGGCGCTGCAAAAGCTTTGCGGCCCGGAGCATGGGGAATGGGTGCATTACGGCGCGACGACGCAGGACATCGTGGACACCGGAATGATGCTGCAGCTGCAGGAAGCGAACCGGATTATCGTCCGCGACTTGCGGGCGGTCGCCCGCGAATTGGCCCGTCTCGCGCGCGAGCACCGGGAAACGCCCATCGCCGGACGTTCCCACGGAATGCAGGGGCTTCCGACCACCTTCGGCTTTAAAATCGCCGTTCTTCTTGATGAAACGGTCCGTCATCTGGACCGGCTGCGCGAGGCGGAAGGCCGTGTCTTTGCCGGCGTTTTGGCCGGCGGCGTCGGCACTTACGCTTCGTTTGGCCCGAAGGGGCCGGAGGTCGAACGGCTGACCATGCAGCGCCTCGGCCTGCAAACACCGAATATCTGCTGGCATTCCTCCCGCGACCGCTCGGCGGAATACGCCGGTCTCCTGGGGATGATCAGCGCCACGCTCGGTAAGATGGGCAACGAGTTTTACAATTTGATGCGCACCGAGCTGGACGAGGTGGAGGAGCCGTTCACCTCCGGCAAAATCGGCTCGACGACAATGCCGCACAAGCGGAATCCGGCGATGCTGGAGGGGATCGCCAGTCTGACGAAGCCGATCCGCTACAACACGGCGATGGTGCAAGACTCGATGATCGTCGAGCATGAGCGCGACGCGATGTCCTGGCGCGGGGAATGGATCGCACTTCCGGAAAGCTGCATTTATCTCGCCGCCCAGCTGGCCAGCGCGAAAGCGGTATTGGCAGGACTTATCGTCAAGCCTGAAAATATGCTGCGCAATCTGAACCTGCTGGGCGGGCTGCTGCTTTCGGAGCGGGTTATGTTTGTGCTCGCCAAGCCGATGGGGAAGCAGACCGCGCATGAGGTTGTCTATGAGCTGTGTATGAAAAGCGTAGAGGAAGGCACGCCTTTCCGCGATATGCTGATGGCCGACGCGCGCGTCCGCCGGGCGGTTTCCGAGCAAGAGCTGGCCGAGCTGCTCGATCCGTCCACCTATTTGGGCTCCGCGCCGCAAACGGTGGACCGCGTGCTGGCTGCCGCCGAAGCGTCCGGCTGGCTGGGAGAGGAGGAGGCCCGATGAACCGGAATCCTTCCATTGAATGGGGCGAAATTATCGCCGCTCCGGGCGAATACAAAACCGGAATGGTAAAAGTGGCGGAGCTGTCGCACCGCGGTCCCGTGCACATGCCCGTTCTTATCCTGAACGGGGCTCATCCGGGGCCCTGCCTGTGGCTGAACGGAGCCGTTCACGGCGACGAACTGAACGGGCCGATGGCCATCCGCAATCTTCTGCCTGCGCTGGACCCGCAAAAGCTCCATGGAGCGGTGATCGCCACGCCGATTTCGAATCCGCTCGCCTTCCATGCGAGACAAAAAAACACCCCGCAGGACGGACTGGACATGGACATGCTGTTTCCGGGAGATGCGAACGGAACCCTCTCCCAGCGGCTGGCTTTTCAGCTGTTTGAGCAAATCAAACGGTACGCGACCCACCTGATCGACTTTCACACGCTCGGGACCGCTTACGACGCGCTTCCGTACACGGTTTTCAAACGGCTGCCATCAGCCGATCCCGGACACTGCGACCAAGCGGAGCAAATGGCCCGGACCTTCGGCGGCACGGTCCATTGCCGGGTTGACTTTGGCGGCAACCTGAGCGAGCTGCCCGGCAACGTGTCCGGCTTCCTGGATGTGCAGTGCCTCCTGCACGGCATCCCCGCTTTTATGACCGAGCTCGGCTCGGGCGGCCAGATTCAGCCTGATATGGTTGCCTTCGGCGAACGGGGCATCCTTGCCGTGCTGCATGAGCTCGGCCTGCTGGCGGAACCGGCGGCAGACCGGGAGGAACTTCGGCCGGAGTTGACGTCCGCCCCGCCGACGCTTACCAAACGCCGGTTTTTGTATGCCGACCAAGGCGGCCTGGTAACGGACAGCGCACCAAGCGGCTCCATCGTGCGCAAAGGAGAGCTGATCTGCCGGATAGTCGATATGCTGGGCACCGTCCAGGAGGTTCGCGCCGAACAGGATTCGTACATCATCGCCTCCCGTAAAAATCCGCCTGTTGATACGGGAGACCGGGTTGCCTTTGTCGGGATCGAATGGCAAAAGGAGGAGAAGCGGCATGGCTGACTTTCGCTTGGCAGCTTTAACGGACGCCCCGGCCCTGCTGGATTTGTCCCTTCGCGCTTATGAGCCGATCCGCAAGCTCGGCATCAACTTTGCAGCCGCAACGGCGGACTTGGCCCTGGTGGAGAAGAACATCCGCAACAACCTGTGCTTCGTGATGGAAGAACAGGGTAAGATCGTGTCCACCATTTCGGCCCGTATGCCGTGGGGACCGACGCCTGGCCCGTTCGGCGTACCTCATCTTTGGTGGTTTGCCAGCGACCCGGAGGCGGGGCGCAAAGGCGTCGGCCGCGAAATGATTACCTGGTGCGAGGAAACAATGATCCGGGATACGCTCAAGTCGCCGGCCGTCTCTTTGGGAACGGCGGACAAGCATCCCTGGCTGATCGACATGTATAAAAGGCGTCAGTATGAAATCCAAGGCTCGAAGGATCTCGGCAGAGGACACATCACTATTTTTATGAAAAAAATCCTCATTCCCGATATGGCCGTACAAGGAGGACACTGATGGACCGGTTTACCGTTGATCAAGCCCCGGTATACGAAACGCTGCGCAACCCGGTCATCGACCAGATGGTCCGCCACTCGTCGATCCGCGGCTTTGATACCGCCCGTCCGTTGCCCGAGGGAACGGTTGAGATGCTGGCCGCCTCGGCGCAAAGTGCCCCGACCTCCTCCAATTTTCAATCGTGGAGCGTGATTGTGGTTCGCGACGCCGAGCGGAAAAGCCGCCTTCAGGAGCTTTGCGACAATCAAGGGTTCATCGGAGAGGCTCCTTTGTTTCTTGTTTTTTGCGCGGACACCTACCGGCACCGGCACGTGACGGCCCGGCAGGGCTACCGGTTCGGCTCCGATTATCTGGAGCTGCTGCTTGTTTCCGTCATCGACAGCGCCCTGGCGGCGCAAAATGCCGCGCTTGCCGCGGAAAGCATCGGGCTCGGCTGCTGCATGGTCGGGGCCATCCGCAACCGGGCGCGCGAGGTTGCCGAGCTGCTCCAGCTTCCCGGCGGCGTATTTGCGACCATAGGGCTGGCCGTGGGGTACGCGGCACGGCCCAATCACGTCAAGCCGCGGCTTCCGCAATCGGTTGTCGTGCATGAGGAAAGCTATTCGACGGCCGCTTTGGAGGAAGGGCTGGACGCCTATGACAAGCGGATGGCGCAAACCGATATTTACCGGGGACGGCGGGTGCGGATTCCCGGCGTTACGCCGGATCCGGATGCCGATACGGGGCATTACGGCTGGATCGAGCATACCGCCCGGCGCATGGCGCGCGGCAACGATTTCCGCCGGGAGCTGGTTCCTTTTCTGAAGGAGCAGGGGTTTGTGCTGGAATAACGGACCGTCTGGACGGAGGAAGCAAAAAGCGGAAGAACGAGCGAGGAAGGAGCCGGTCAAATGGCCCAAACGTTGGGAAGAGACTTGTTGTTTCAGGTGCTGGACCAGTATGAGGTAAAGCATGTGTTCGGCAACCCCGGCACAAGCGAGCTGCCGTTTATCGACGGGTTCCCGGAGCACGAAGGAATCGAATACGTGACGGCGCTGCACGAGGCGAACGCGGTCGGCATGGCGATGGGCTATGCCCGTCAATCGGGGAAGCCGGGCGTGGTCATTCTGCATGTCGCGCCCGGACTTGCGAACGGGATGGGCAATCTCTACAATGCTTACCGGGCGGGAATTCCGCTTGTGGTGATCGCGGGGCAGCATCACACCCGGATGCTGCTGGAGGAGCCGATCCTGATGGGCGATCACGTCGGACAGGTGCGCAGCATGACCAAATGGGCGCATGAGGTCCGGCACGCGGATGAACTTCCGCTCGCGCTGCACCGGGCTTTCCAGACGGCGATGACCCCTCCGCACGGGCCTGTCATGCTGTCTGTGCCTTATGACATCGCCCTGGCACCGGCTGCGGTGGATCGGATGGAGCCGCGCACCCGGATCGGAACGGGATTTTGCGCGGAACCGGCGATTTTGGAAACGATCGCGGAGGAGCTTATGCGGGCGAAGCGGCCGCTAATCGTCGCGGGAGACGGTGTGGGGGACAGCCAAGCCCATCTGGAGGTGCAGCAGCTTGCCGAAGCGCTTGGCATCGGAATCGTCGCAGAGGGGATGCCGACCCGGCAAAATGCCGACAACCGCCACGCCTATTTTCACGGAACGCTGCCGATGAACGCCCGGCAAATCCGGCAAACGTTCGGGGAGCACGATCTGCTGTTTTACATCGGCGTCGGCGCGCAAGCGCCGGTTGCGCTGTATGACAACGGAGGAAGCCTGGTGCCGCCCGGCGCGAAGGTGGTTTATTTATCGGACGATCCGTGGGAAATCGGCAAAAACAAGGGCGGCGGAATCGGCGCGTGGGGCGAGCTGAAAACGAGCCTTCGCGCCTTGCTCGCGATTGCGCAAACAAAAAGCAAAACCGACGACGGTCCGATAGGGCGGCGTGCGCTGGAAGCGGCAAGCAAAGCAAAGGAGAGACGGGAGCGCCTGGACGCCCAGCTGCAGGATGATCGTGAAAAGGGCGTGCTTACCGCCCGCCTTGTCGCCGGAGAGCTGGCGGCTCTGCTGCCGGCGGACGGCGCTTTTACGATCGTAAACGAAGCGGTTTCCAACGCCATGCCGTTTATCGATCATCTGCCGCTTTGGGAACCGAAGCAGTATACGGCAGGCAAAGGCGGCGGGCTCGGCCACGGGTCCGCCCAAGCCGTCGGGGCCGCGATTGCCGACCCGGGACGGACGGTCGTCAGCCTGCTCGGGGACGGCACCTTTCTGTATTACCCGCAAATCCTTTACAGCGCGGTGAAAACAAATGCCCGCGTGCTGTTTCTTGTTGTCAATAACAAAGCCTATCACGTGTTAAAAACCGGAATGCAGGCAATGGGCGCCCCGCTTGGCGAACCCAAACGGCTGGATTGCCTCAATCTGGACGGTCCGCTCGACTTGGCTCCGATGGCGGAAGCGTTCGGGGTGCCTTCCGAGCGGATTACGCAGCTTGAAGCGCTGCCGGCTGCCCTCCGCAGGGGGTTGCAGGCAGACGGGCCTTATTTTCTCGACATCTCGGTTACAGCCTGAGGAGGTTCGAAGATGATCAATTACCATTTGTACATCAATGGCGAGTGGGTCGAAACGGAGCGGCGGCTTGAGGTCGAAAACCCGGCTACGCGGGAGGCAGCGGGCACGGTGGCTTACGCCGGAAAAGCGGAAGCGCTGCGCGCGGTCGCGGCGGCGGAAGCGGCGCTTCCCGCGTGGAGAAGCAAAACGGCCAACGAACGGGCCGGTCTCATCCTGCGTTGGCATCAGCTGATAGAACGGGACAAGGAAGCGATTGCCCGGATCATGACGCTCGAGCAGGGAAAACCGCTTGCCGAAGCATTGGGAGAAGTCCAGTACGCCAACAGCTTTCTTGCCTGGTTTGCGGAAGAGGGCAAGCGGGTGTACGGGCAAACCGTTCCGGCGTCCGCTCCGGACAAACGCATCTTGGTGCTCAATCAGCCGGTCGGCGTGGTCGCGGCCATTACACCCTGGAATTTTCCGGCCGCGATGATTACGCGCAAGGTGGGGCCGGCTATTGCCGCCGGCTGTACAGTCGTGGTGAAACCGTCGGAGCTGACGCCGCTGACCGCCTACAAGCTGGCGGAGCTTGCACAGGAGGCGGGCCTTCCCGCCGGCGTGCTCAACATTGTAACAGGGAACGACCAAGAGATTGGGGAAGCCTGGATGGCGGATGAGCGGGTGCGCAAAATCTCCTTCACCGGCTCGACCCGCGTCGGCAAGCTTCTTATGCGCCAGGCCGCCGATACGGTCAAAAACGTTTCGCTGGAGCTTGGCGGCCACGCTCCGTTTATCGTAACGCCAAACGCCGATCTGGATCTGGCCATGCGGAATCTGGTCATTCCCAAATTCCGAAATTCCGGCCAAACCTGCGTTTGTCCGAATCGGGTGTATGTCCATGAATCGATCCGGGATGATTTTCTGGCCCGGTTGACGGAGGAGGTTCGGCGGCTCAAGGTCGGGAACGGGCTGGAGGAAGGCGTGACGGTTGGTCCGCTGATCAACCAGCAGGCGGTTGACAAGGTAAACGCCCACCTGGACGACGCGGTCGCCAAAGGGGCGACGCTGGAGACGCCCCGGGCTGCCGCCGATGGAACGGGCTACTTTGTTTCGCCCGCCGTGCTGGCGGACGTAAGCGACGACATGCTCTGCATGCAGGAGGAAACCTTCGGCCCGGTCGTCCCGGTCGCCGTTTACCGGACGACCGAAGAAGTGCTGGAGCGCGCCAACCGGTCGCGCTACGGTCTTGCTGCGTATGTGTTTACGCAGGATCTGAAAGAAGCGTTTGCCTTATCCGAAGGGCTGGAGTACGGCATTGTCGGCCTGAACGACGGGCTCCCGGCGACGGCTCAAGCGCCTTTTGGCGGGATGAAGGAAAGCGGGCTTGGCCGGGAAGGCGGCCGCTGGGGCCTGGAAGAGTTTTTGGAAGTGAAATATATCTCGATGTCTCTCTAGCTTTCGGAAAAAAGACCGGCCGGTTCGCCTTGGCGAAACCGGCCTGTTTTTCGTCCCGTTTTTCAGTCGGTTATACGAACCGGATGCCTGTCCAATCTTCGTTCAGCGACCATAACCGGCTGGCGAGTCGCGGCTATAACCAGCATACAGGCTGGAGTTTACTCCATGGCAAGCGCGCCGTAAAAAAGATTCGCCGGACTGCCGGTGAGGCAGACGGCGAATCTTTTCGAGGAAGCGAGAGGTCAGGCTACTGCAGCAGCCACAGGGCCGGAACTACGTCCGGGGTCCAGTCGGGCAGGGCGGTATGGGCTTGCCTGCAGACGTAAATGCGGCCGCCGTAGGTGACTTTGCTGCCTACCGAGTAAGCCGTGTAAGCCGACCAGGCGGGAGCGCCCGGCGTGACGGTTGGCGTCGGTGTCGCTGTCGGCGTGGCGGTAGGAGTTGCCGTCGGCGTCGGTGTCGCCGTTGGTGTTGCAGTAGGAGTTGCCGTCGGCGTTGGCGTCGCTGTCGGTGTCGCGGTAGGGGTTGCCGTCGGCGTCGGTGTGGGCTGATTGCCGCCAAGCTCGGCGTTCAATTTGTTGAGCAGCGTATGGTTGCGGTCGCCGCTGGTTTCCCAGAACATGGCGCCGGCAAGTCCCTTAGCTTTCAGGTAGCTGACTTTGTGTCCGATGGATTGCGCATCGTCGTAGGTAATAAACGTTTGGTTGGAGGGATTGTAGAGATAAGGCACTTTGGCGGCGTCATTCCAGTAGCGGGTATAACCGTTCTTGTTGATGTAGTTCGCTTCCAGGTCATAAAAATCGTAGACGCCTCTCTCCCAGGTTCCGGTCGAGGACAGGCCGGCGGATACCTTATACTGCCCGTTGCCGGCGGACGGCGCTCCGCCGTAGCCGCGACCATAGAAGGGAAGGCCCAGCACGAGTTTGTTTGCGGGAACGCCGTTTTGCAGATAGGTTGTTACGGCTTTGTCCACGTTAAACGAAGCGGGATCGGAAAGTCCGCTTCCGGCCGCGGCGGGATCGTAATAAAGCGGGGCGTTGTGGCCGGTCACCGGGTTCCAGCTGCCGTTGAAATCGTAGGTCATGATGTTGATCCAATCGACCGTGGATGCGATCCCGGCCAGATTGTTGTTCTGGACGTACGTAGGACTGGCGCCGGATGCGATGGTGAGCAGATAGGTTTTGCCGTCCGCCGAGCCCGCCGCGTTCAGCTTCTCCCGCACCTTTTGCAGCAGGAGCACATAATTTTGCTTGTCCTCGGGCCGGACGCTGTTCCCGGCGAGTCCGCCGCTGACCGGATACTCCCAGTCGAGGTCGACGCCGTCCAGCTTGTACTTGCGGATAAAATCAACCGCAGAGTTTGCGAAGACTTCCCGGGTCGCCGCGGAAGCGGCCACATCGGAGAAGCGGTTCGACCAGGTCCAGCCGCCGACGGAAATAATCGTTTTGAGGTTCGGGTTGCGTTCCTTGAGCTTCCACAGCTGCTTGAGGTTGCCTTTGATCGGGTCGTCCCAGCGGTCGTCCCCGAAGCTTTTTTGCGCGTCGATCCAGGGATCGCCGAGGACAATGGTTCCGTTGGGCACGTTGATGGCTTGTCCCTGTTCGTTTTGACAGGTCCAGGTCACCGGATTGGGGCCGGTCGGATCGGGATTGCCGTGCCGTCCGTCCCAGCAAATGTCCGCAAAGGCGTAATTGATCACATTCAGTTTCGCGGGGTCGATGTCGCTGACGTTGTACTGCCGGCCATAGGCCGCCCAACTGGCATAGTAACCGATTTTCTTGTAGTCGGTCGCGGCTTGCGCCTGCTTGCCCGCGGGGACGAGGGGCGACAAAAGCGTGAGCAGGAGAGCAGCGGCCAAAGCCGCGGCAAAAGGTTTGCTTTTTTTGGACATGTTCATTCCATCCGCCTCCTTTCAGGATACCTTGCTGGTCTTCCGCCGACAGGTTCTGCTGGTGTGCAATCACCTCCCGCTTCATAAGACGTCCGCCGATAACCTTATGCCGGTGCTGGATGTACTTTTATTTTCCATTTAATTACCAATTTTGAACAGGGGGAAAATAATCTGAAAAGGGGGGAATATTCTCTAAAACTCGCGGAGAAACCTTGCTAGAGTCCAAAAAAGAGAGGACCGCCGGTAAAACGGCGGCCCTCCCGGGGCGAGATATGGGACGAAAAGGGTACACGAGATGCGATAAGCTGATCACCTCCGGCGAAGCAGCGAAGACCAGCACAGCCCCGTCCTAGGATTCGGGCCGGTGCATCGCGGCATAATGGGCGGCAACAGCGGCGCTCGCCTCCGCCATCCGTGCGACAAGCGCTTGCGGCTCGACAATGGTCAGCGCCCTTCCGTAGGGGAGCAGGAAGTAAGGGGCATACGTATACAGCGACTCGCCTCCCAGCAAAAAGGACGCCTCGCCGCTGCTGCGGCCCGTCAGCGAATGGCTGAACAGCCAATGCCGGCACAGCTCGTCGAGCGCCCTTTCGGAACCGCGGATGACAACCGTTACATTGGCCGGATCTTCGACGGAGCGGGGAAGAAGGCTACCGATCAAAAACTCTTTGGGAGAGAAACCGGACGGCCGCTTAAACCGGCTCTCCGTGTGCGAAACGCCGCTGATCCGGTCGACGCGGAAGCTGCGTTCCGCCCCGCGCAGCCGGCAAAAGCCGACGGCATACCAGTGGCCCTTCCAATGCACGATGCCGTAAGGGTCAAACTCCCGGCGGAGCAGCGCTCCGCTTTTGCCGCCCGTATGCTCCAGTGCGACCGTGCGCCCTTCGGCCGCAGCGACCTCCAGCACCTGAAGCACGGGTTTCAGCCGTTCATCAGCCGGAGGGGTCAGCATGGAAACTCCGCCGCTGTGACGCTCCATCCGTTCGCGCTGCTCATCATTTGTATACTGCTTCAGCTTGCCGATCGCCCGGCTCAGCGCATCGGCGAACGGATAGCCGGCCTCCGCCGCGAAGGAGGAGGCGTGCATAAGCGCTTTCTGCTCGTCCGCATCAAAAACAAGCGGGGAATCGACAAACCGGTCCAGCAGCCGGTAGCCGCCGTTCGGTCCAAGCTCGGCGATGACGGGCACGCCGCTCGCGCACAGCGAATCAATGCATCGGTAAACGGTACGTACATGAATCTCCAGCTCTTCGGCAAGCTGCTGCGCCGTCATGCGCCGCCCTGTGCGCAGAAGCCATAAGATGGAAAGCATGGTGTCGGCTCTGGGCATCGTCAACAACCTTTCCGCCAGGCAGAGTAAAACCTGGATGATGCCCTCATTTTAGCGGAATCAAACGTAAGGCGCTACACCTTTGTCCACCCAGGAATCATAGGTTTCGCCGTACACAACCGGCGGACGCAAGCCGGCCTGACGCATCAGGACGGTCATTTGCCCGCGGTGATGCGCTTGGTGCATGAGGCCAAAGTGCAAGGATGCGCTCTTCTTCCAATAAGAATCTCCCATAGGGGTCTCTTCGGCCAGCGTATCGTCGTTCCACTGCGTCCGAATGGCGGCTAGAAACCGGCCGCTGATTTTCCGGTACTCCCGTGCGATAATTTCGGCGGACGACGGCGCGAGGTCGCCGCCGTCCGGCCCTTCAAACGTAAGCCCCAGATAAGTAAAGTAGGGGATCGAGATGACCAAATGCCAGGCAATTTGGCCAAGCGTCCGGCGTTTTTCGTCAACAGGCTGCGCAAGCGAGGCGTCCGTCAGCGCGTCCAGCACCCGCTCCGTCAGCAAAGCTTCCTGCTCCCATTCGGCAATGAAATCTTCCAGTCGGGTATACATGTTCCGTTCCTCCGTTCGGATTCTGTTCGGGATTCTTTTGCTTCTCCCGCAGTATACAGGACCATGCCTGACAGGTTTGGTCAGTCTTTCATCGCTGTAAAAAATCGGTGTTCCGTTTGACGAGCCGAAAGGGAATGGAAAGGACGAGCCTCTTGTAGCCGCCCGAATGTTACGATTATGCCGAACGAAAAAAAACTGGCTGAAAAGGTACTTGGCGAAGAGAGGGAGGGTTGGGTCCGGTAAAGAGGCAGTACCAGGGAACGTCGATGCGAATAGGTGCAGCACGAAACCTATTCTCTTCGAATTTCGGCTCTAACTCTAAATTGTGCCGTACACGCACTTGTTTTATAAGAAACAACCGAAACGAAGAGAAAGTGGAAGAAATAAGCAACGTTTTGCATTTACTCGGTCAAAATAAAGGATAACGGCCGCTTTCGTTGCTTTTCTGCACTTCCTGCTCCCAAATGCAACTGATAGCAAGTGGGAAATGAAGTCCCTCTTGTCTACCGCGTTGGACGGCTTGCTCCACAAGAAAAGCGGTGCTGCAAAGCGATCGTTTCCTAGAATGATGTATAGGTCAAAATGAAACGTTACTCCTTCGGCTTAAATGGAAAAAGAAGCCTCCGTATCCGCACGTTAAGGCGGGTACAGGAGGCTCTTTGGTTTTATGGAAGGTATGCGTATGCCCATGCCGCAGTTACAGAAACATAGCGCCTAGCGCCCCGCCGACAAGCCCGAGCCCCACGACCGACAGGAAAACAAACCAGACGACCCGGCGCGGAAACGAACGGTACACCATCAGCAGCGAAGGCAGGCTGATCGAAGGCAGCGTTACGAGCAGCGCGCCCGCCACGCCGGTGCCGAAGCCGTAGGCTAGAAAGGTGCCGATGATCGGGATTTCCGCCGCCGTCGGAATCACGAAAAGCGTTCCCGCCACGGCGAAAAGGATGACCGCCAGCAGACCGTTCAACGCTCCTTCTCCGAGGGACGGGAACAGCCAGGCCCGTGCCGCGCCGAGAAGCAGTACGGTCAGCAGATAAGCCGGCACGATGGTCAAGAGCATCGTCCCCATGCTTTTCAGCCAGCGGACCAGCAGCGGCCCCTTCGGCTCTGCAGCCTCCGCGCCCGCAGCCTCTTCGGCAAAGGCCGGATCGGCTTTGCCTCCGGCGAGCCGATTGGCCAGATGGCTGACGCCGAAGGTCAGGATCAGACCGAGCGCCACGCGCAGCAGCGTAAACTTCCAGGAAAGCACGAACGTCATGAAAATGAGCGTCGCCGGATTAAGCGCCGGGTTCCCGAGCCAGAAAGCCAGGCTCGCGCCGACGGAGACGTTTTTCTTCCGCAGGCCGACGGCGATCGGGGCGGCGCAGCAGGAGCACATCATGCCCGGGAGGGAGGCGGCGCCGCCGTAGACGGTGCTTTTAAAGCTGGTGTTCCCGAGCACCTTCAGCAGCCAGCGTGTCGGGAGCAGCACCTGTACGAGCGAGCCGAGCAAAATGCCGAGCAGCGCCGCTTTCCAGACGGACTTGAAATACACGACCGCGTAATCCCAGGCCGCCTGCCAGGAAGGGTCCGGCGCGACGCCGTTGTCTCCGGTCAGGATGGAAGAGCCGATCGTATGCTCGGCCGCCGCTTTCAGTGCCTTCCAATAATAAGGCCACCATTTGACATACGTTAAACCGCCGACGGCAACCAGGAGAAACAGCAAAGCGAAAACCAGCGGTTTGTAGCCGCCGGAGCGGCCGCTCCCAGCCGAAGGGGAATGTTGATGGGTTGGCAATGCAAGGACCTCCAATGGAATAAAAATGTCAAGGCTCTTATTATAGCATGGACAAGAGGAAAGGAAGCTGTGCATTTTGTACAAATTCGGCGGTTTCGTGTAAGATAAATCTTGTTATTCAGTTTATGGAAGAAGGAGCTGTGCCATTATGTCACAAGCTGAACCGATAAAGCTGACCTCGCTTTCTTCGAAAGGAGGCTGCGGCTGCAAGATCGGCCCGGCCGATCTCATGCAGGTTCTCCGCAGCATGCCGCCGTCGGTGCCGAATCCCGATTTGCTCGTCGGGCTTGACACCAGCGACGACGCGGGCGTATACCGCCTGACGGACGACCTTGCGCTGGTGCAAACGGTCGATTTTTTTACCCCCATTGTGGACGACCCGTATTCGTTTGGCCAGATCGCCGCCGCTAATGCGCTCAGCGACATTTACGCCATGGGCGGAAAGCCGCTGACCGTACTGAACATCGTGGCGTTTCCGATTTCGACGCTGGACAAAGCGATCCTCGCCGACATCCTGCTCGGCGCCGCCGATAAAGTCAAGGAAGCCGGAGCTACACTGGTCGGCGGACATTCCATAGATGATAAAGAGCCGAAGTTCGGATTGGCGGTGACAGGGCTTGTCCATCCGGAGCAGGTAAAAACGAACGCAGCCGCCCGGCCCGGCGACAAGCTGATTTTGACCAAGCCGATCGGCGTCGGCGTTCTCACGACCTCCATCAAGAAAGACCGGCTTACGGCGGAGGAAACCCAGCGTTTGACCGCTGTCATGTCCACGCTGAACAAAACGGCGGCGGAAATCATGGGGCGTTACGAAGTCCATTCCTGCACGGACGTGACCGGCTTCGGATTGCTCGGCCACGCTTCGGAAATGGCGAAGGGCAGCGGAGCCGGGCTTGTCATCCATGCGGAAGCCGTGCCGTTCCTGCCGCGCGTGCGCGAGCTGGCGGAGGAAGGCTTTGTGCCCGGCGGAACCAAAAACAATTACGCCCATCTCGAAGGCTCCGTCCGGTATCCCGAGGACATGGACCAGATCGGCCGGTACCTGCTTTGCGACGCCGTGACGTCTGGCGGGCTGCTGATGGCCGCCTCGCCCGAAGACAGCGCAGCGCTGCTGGCCGAGCTGAAAGCGGCCGGCGTGGAAGCGGCCCTGATCGGCGAAGTGACGGATGCGCATCCCGGGCAAATTACCGTTCTGAGCGGACGTGTCTGACGCGCCGCCGGCCGCATCCCTCCCAGAGCGACAGAAGGAGAGAGTCATTTGTTTCAGGACATCACGCTGGAAGAACTCAGGGCGCTCCAAAACCGGAAGAAAATAACCGTGATCGACGTCCGGTCGCCCTCCGAATACGAAGACGCGACTCTGCCGGGCAGCTTGAACATTCCTTTGTTTGACGACCGCGAGCGGGCCGAAGTCGGTACGCTTTACAAACAGACGAGCATTCAGGCCGCCAAGGAAAAGGGGCTGGAGCTCGTATCGGCCAAGCTGCCCGCCTTTATCCGGGCGTTCGGGGAAATTGAAGGCGACAAAGCGGTGTTTTGCTGGCGGGGCGGCATGCGCAGCCGCACCACCGCGACCCTGCTGTCCCTGATGGACATCCACGCCTACCGGCTGACCGGCGGGTTCAAGGCTTACCGCAAATGGGTGCTGGAGCAGCTGGAGCATTACGATTTCAAGCCGCGTTCCATAGTGCTCCACGGCAAAACCGGCACGGGTAAAACCGCCGTCCTGCATAAGCTGCGGGAAAAAGGAAAGCCGGTGCTCGATTTGGAAGGCTTGGCAGGGCACAGAGGGTCGATCTTCGGCGGCATCGGCCTGCGGGCCGTCAATCAGAAAACGTTCGACAGCCTGCTGCTTGAACAGCTGATCGCATTGGAGGTGGCCCCGTATGTTCTCTTTGAAGCGGAAAGCCCCCGGATCGGCAAGGTCGTCCTGCCGCCGTTTTTGACCCGGCAAAAGGAAAACGGAACACAGATTTGGCTGGAGATGCCGCTTGAAGCGCGCGTGCGCCAGATCGTCGAGGATTACCGTCCCGCCGAGAACAAGGACGCCTGCATCGCCGCTTTCCGCCGGATCAAGGAACGGATTCACGTGCCGGTTGCGGCCGAGATCGAAGCCGGCCTCCAGGCGGACCGGTTTGAAGATGCCGTTGCGCTGCTGCTAGAGCATTATTACGATCCCCGTTACGAGCACACTGCGGATCAATACGGGGCAGGGGAGAAGCTTACCCTTCGGGTGCAAAGCCCGGAGGAGGCGGTCTCCGCCATTGAAGCCTATTTGGCCGGCCTGGACAAGGGGGCCGAACCCAAAAACGCCAGACCGGTTTGAACCGGCTGGCGTTTTTTTTGATGGATCGCTACTCGACGGTAAGCGGATCGCCGGTAGAAAAGTAGCTGTTGCTCCAGGAGGAGACGACCCATGTTCCATTTTCGTAATCGACATACATCCTCCGGTCGTAGGCTTTCTCCTCCAAAGCGGGAGGGGTTTGACCGTCCACGTAAATCGCTTCTTCGAAAAGCGCGGACGTTTCCATTTCAGCGAAATAAATGCCCTCGCTGTCCTGCTCCAGGTAAAAGCTGTCCGGATCGAAGTCGACCTTTTTCAGCTGGCCTTTATACTTCGCTTTGTTCGCTTTAAAATCGTCCAAAATGCTCTGGACGTGGTTCTTCACCGTTTCGTTTGCATGCGTCAGTTTGGAAATATCCAGCGCCACAAGCACCTGCTCCTGGCTTTTGTAATAATCGTAGACGGTCTGCATCAGCTCTTCTTTCATTTCGTCCGTCAGCGGATCAACGCTCAAATCGACGTACCAGTCCTTTAGCGGAACCTCCTCGGATTTCACGACGCCCCAGGGATATTCTTTTTCTGCATGGGCGACAACCGAGCCGTCGAGCTGAACCGGTTCGATTACCGTCAAATCCTTTCCGGTCAGGCCGGTGTCTTTGCCGTTGACAAACAGCTTCGCATCGTCATCCCCGAGCTCGATTTCCACGCTGGTGTTCTGCAAATCCAGGTAGGTCGCGTAAAAGTCCTCGTAGGGATCGTTCATTTCAATTTCATCTTCCGCCGTTAGCGTAGAGTAAGGCCCTTCGTAGACGGCCTTTACTTTGTGCTTGCCGGGAAGGAGAGGCCCAAGCTTCGTTCCGCCGTTCACGGATTCGACCCCTGTCTCCTTGCCGTCGACCTCCAGCTTGCTGCCTTCGAGCGAAACCGTAACGTTCAAGTAATAGGGCTGCAACTCCAATACGTAATTATCGTACACCAGCCACTTCTTGCCCTCTTTCTTGAGGTGAAGGAGGGTGTTGGTTTCATTTAAGCCGAGGACATTTTCCAGGAAGGAAGCGGATTTGGCCTCGCCTTTCGCGAGGAGCTTCGCTTCGTCCTTCAAGCTCTCGACCAGCGCAGTCCGGTCATCCGGATGCTCCTTGGCCCAGGCGACCAGACTTTCGGCGGCAGCCTTGTCAATCTTCAGCTTCGGATCGGCGGAGGTCAAGTAACGTTCCACTTTTTGCGCGTTGCCGCCGGCCAGCGCTTCGTCGAATGCGTTGATCATCCGCTCGCTGCCGGTGAACGAGCGGCCGAGAAAATAGAGCCCGGCCAGGACAACGACAAGCGCAAGGCCTGAGCCGACGAGCAGCTTAGTGCGTCTGGAGGTTTGACGGAGCCTGGTTCTCCAGCCCTTCTTGGGCTCCGGGGCGCCGGGAAAAGAAGTGACCGGCACTGGAGCGGCGATTTCGGACAACGCCGCGTTTTTGGTCCCGCATTCGGGACAATACAGCATTTCCTCCGTCAAGGAGGTTCCGCATTGATTGCAAAAGCTCATGAATAAGCCTCCCGGTTGAGATTACATAAAGATTTCGCCAAATATCCCGAACATGGAACCGATCATTTTATCTCCCATAAGGTAGATCAACAATCCCATTCCAATAAGTGTCAGGAGAACAATGTGAAACGCATCGAGCCCGCCGGAAACCGGCCGCTTAAAGCCGACTGCCACCATGCTGATTGCGGTAGCCAAGCCGAAGATGCCAAGGATGCACAAGCAGAAGGTGAGGCTGCCAAAGAAGGAGCCGCCAATCAGACTGAATAAAACACCGGCGGCGAGCAAGAGCATGGGCAGGACGAGCAGTGCCCCAACTTTTGCTGCAACGGTCGTTACGGTCGTTTCTACCTTGCCGGCCTTTAATAACCCATACAGAAGGAGCACGGTGACCGCAACAAAAATGAAGTAGAGAATAGCCGGTACGATGACGACTTCCCAAAAGGTAACATTGGCATATAACGGAAAGGCGGATTGCCTCAAGACAAAAAAGATTTGAAGCGGAAGAAACAGTGAAAAAAGCACAAACGTTAGAATGGCGCTGAAAACATCTGAACCGTTCACCCGCATGCTGAAGGCGGCAGGCTGCCGGGCCGCGTTTTGGCAAAACCCGAAAAAGCGTCCGAAAAAGCCTTTGACTTTTTGCACTGCCGCGTTTCGTTGAGCGGACGAAGCATAAGCGCCTTCCGGACGCGGAGCATGTGCCGGATATCCGGCAGCGGCAGGCGGCTGCGCAGCCGGGAGGTACGTCGTTTGCGCGGCTGCGGGTTCTCTTTGAGCGGCAGGCGGATAAGCGGGTTCCGCAGGCTGCCCTTGATCTTGCACCGCGGCCATGGAACTCGCGTTCGAAGACTCCTGCCGATTTTGCGCGGAGGGCGCATCCCCGGATGATGCAGGCTCCGCTGCGGCCGGCTGAACCGGATCGGCTTCGGTTTGCGGGACGGCTGATGCGTCCTGCGGTGCAGGAGGCGTAGTGGGCGGGATTATGTATTCCGTTCTCTCTTCGGTCCCCGGTTGCGCCAGGCGGCTGCCGCACTTAATGCAAAAGTTCCCTCCCTGATTGGGATAGCCGCAATGACCACACTTCATTTCCATTCCCCATTTCCTGTCTATGATTAACCCCGTTAAGTATAGCTTGCTAATTCTATGATAGTCCAGGTAAATAAAGTAAAGCCACTCATGCGGGGCACAGGAGTTATTTAACACAATCTTCCTTCACCGAACCTAAACAAATGTTACAAAATAGACCATTGCTAGGCCTATACGTTAATGGTATATAATGGTTACATTGATCATTTTCGGAAGACGGGAGAGTGACGGATGAGCGAGATAGAAATAGCTGTTAGCGGACTGGTCAAGCGTTATGGTTCGGTCACAGCCGTTAACGGAATCGACCTGCAGGTAGAAAAAGGCGAGATTCACGGCCTGCTCGGTCCAAACGGAGCAGGAAAAACAACGACGCTGGAATGCCTGGAAGGGCTCCGCCGGCCTGATGCGGGCACCGTACGGGTCGCCGGCTGCGACCCGATGCGGGACCGAAAAGCGCTTCGCTCCCGGCTTGGCGTTCAGCTTCAATCGTCCTCCTTGCCCGAACAAATTCGGGTAGGGGAGGCAATCAAGCTCGTCTGTGCGGGCCACGGCGTTCCGGTCCGGAATGATCTTCTCGGCGAGTTCGGTCTGGACTCCCTGGCGGCAAAGCAGTACCAGCAGCTGTCGACCGGACAAAAGCGCCGGCTTCATTTGGCGATGGCGCTCGTCTGCGACCCGCGGGTGGTCATTCTCGACGAACCGACGGCCGGGTTGGATGTGGAGGGACGGGCGCAGCTTCACGATCAAATGCGGAAGCTGAAGAGCCGCAACACGACGATTCTGCTCGCGACGCATGACATGGCGGAGGCTGAAAAGCTGTGCGACCGAGTCAGCATTGTCGTCCGGGGAAAGGTGGCGGTGACGGGCACGCCCCAGGAGGTGACCGCAGCCAGCGCCAGCGATACCCGCATCGCCGTCCGCACCGCCAAGAATCTGCTGGCCGGGTATCAGGTCGAGGGGGCGCTTGCCCAAACCGGCAAGGAAGATTACTGCGTCTGGATCGGAGACGATTCGACGGAGATTTTAAGCCGTCTTCTGGAGCGGATCAAGGAAACCGGAGACAAAGTGCTGGACCTGCGCGTGGAACGGCCTTCGCTGGAGGAAAGCTTTCTGGCAATGGTGGAAGGGGGGCAAGCTTCGTGAGGCTGTTTGGAAGCTATCTGATTCTTCAATTAAAGCTCGACTTGCGGGAAAAAGGAACGCTGCTGAATTATTACGTCGTGCCGCTGGTGTTCTACTTTATGCTGGGCTCGGTCTTCAGCCGAATCGACAACGGAACGGGGCAGACGCTCGCCGCCACCATGATCATTTTCGCCGTCACCATGGGGGCCGTTCTCGGAATGCCGGCTTCCATCGTCAAGATGAGAGAGAAAGGAATGCTTCGCGCGTTGTCCGTAAACCGCATTGGCAACGGCATGGTGATGGCGGTTCACGGGACCAGCGCCTTTTTGCATATCGTCGTGGTTTCCCTTGTTATCTTTTTCACAGCGCCTTTCCTATTCGATTCCGCTGCGCCCGTACATAACGGTTCGTTTGCCGCGGTTGCCGTCCTGTTTTTGTTTGCCAATACCATGCTGGGGCTGTTGATCGGAACGTCCGCCAAAAACCATGCCTTTTCCGTCATGCTTTCGCAGCTTGTTTTTCTGCCTTCCGTGCTGATCAGCGGCATTATGTTCCCGATATCCATGCTGCCGGAGCCTTTGCAGTGGATCGGGAGGCTTTTGCCGGCCACGCACGCCAACCAATCCTTTCTCGGCTACGCTTTTGACGGCACGACGGACTTCAGCCCGGGGGCCGCACTTTCGGTTCTTGCCGGGATCGGTCTGGCTGCGCTGCTGCTGACGGTACTCCGGACAAGAGCCATCACGAAAGAGCAGCTGTCCTGAGGATTGCCTTATCCCATACCTATTCTAGGAGGAAGCCCAAATGAGCCAACAGGAAAACCAGGAAACGTCGAACATCAAGGATATTTTCGCAAGAGCGGTCGAGGATGAAAGCTTTCGGGAGCTGCTGATGTCCGAACCGGACAAAGCGATGGAAGGGTATTCGTTTACGGATGTGCAAAAGCTGCTGATCAAGTCCTTGCGTCCCGAGGATCTCGAAAAGCTGACGCCGGAAAACCTGGAGGAGTACTTTTCGGCGGATTCGGCCGTGTATACGCCCGATTTGGATGAAACGCTGGAAATGGAAGAAGCGGGAGACGACGACCTTTGAGCACGCGGATGACGGAAGTGGTATATAGTCCGGTAAAGCCAGAGGAAATGGAGCTGCTGCGGACGGTCACTTTGTTCGCCAAGATGAAAAACGGCCGTTTTCGCCAGCTTCTGACCGAGGCGTATGAGAAGGAACCGGAGCATCTCGAAGCCGCGCTGGCTTATGCGTTGTATCAGTTTACGCCTGCCGCGTCAGGCGATGTGCTGGAAAGCAAAACGAATATGGAAGCCGCCATGCGGGCGTTTGAGGACATCCTGGCCGTCCGGCCGGACCATTGGCTGTCCAAGCTGTGCCTGAGCCGAATCCAGCTTATGCTCCCCGGCCAATGCGGCGCTTCGGCGGGCATCCGGGAAACGCTTTGCGAAATGATCGAAACGCAGAAGAGCAGCCCGTTCGAGCCCTATTTTGCGGCGCCGTATTTGCTGCTGGCGGAGGCGTTTCTGGCCTCCGGCGAGCTGGAGCGGGCGAGGGAAACCGTCGCAGAGGCGGGGAAGCTGGAAAAAGGAAAGGCGGACGGGCTGTCCATCGTGCTCAAGCCGGTTTTTCTCAGCCTGGCCGCCAAGCTCGTTGCGCTGCACGAAGCGGAGACCGCTTCGGAGCTTCGGGCGCTTCAAGCCGTTTTGCTGCCGGAGCGCTAACGCTTTGCAGCCCGGCTTTGTCCCTGGTTGGTTGCAGCATACAGTCTAGCAAAAAAGTAGGTCGAGCCTATGATCCGTGTCCTCATTGTGGTACTGAGCGAAATTTCATCCGGCGAACTGACGATCGGCTATGAATTCGGACGCCGGCTGCCGAAAGACCGGTACGACGTCCGGTTTCTCGTTCCCCGGCGGTTCGCCGTCTATCTGGACGACCGGAACGAGCGCTATTTCCTGCTGGATGTGGCGGACGGGCCGCTGGTGAACCTCGCCCGGTTCCGTGCTTATATGGAACAGTTCCGCCCGGATTATTTTCTGCTGTCGGATGTGTTCACAACCGAATACTCCCGCACCTGGTCCGGGATCGGCATGAAAACGATCAAAGGATATCGCATCCCCGTCATCGGCGTGGACGAATACGATTATCTGACCGCCGGGTATACGCCGGATTATTACGGGGGCCAATTCGAGCAGCTTCCGCCCCTGCTGGAGGAATGCGATTATGTTCTTCGCAACTGCCCGATCAACCTGCCGGACGAGCATCCGTCGGGACGGGTATTCCGCTTCAGCCTTTATCGGGAAGAGCCCGGGCCGGATGCAGCCTCCAAAGCCGGCGTCCGCCGACGGCTGGAGATGCAGGAAGGGGAAAAGCTAATTTTCTTCGCCTCTTCCTCGTGGGAAACGGTCAATTTTCATAACTCGCCGTTTCTTCCCATGCTGATGAAGTGGGTTCCAAGGCTTTTGCAGCGCTACATGCGCGAATTGCACACCGGCATTCTTTTTGTGCATGTCGGTCCTGAGCCCTGGGAGCCGATGGAAGGGGAAACGCCTTGGCGGTACAAGCATTTCGGAAATTTGCCGCCCTCCGAATTCGATCGTCTGCTGCTTTCGGCCGATTTGTTTCTCACCATCAACGCGGTTTCCGTCACCTTGTCCAAGGCCGTTTTCGGCGGAGTACCCAGCCTGCTTTTTCAGAATCCGAAGCACATCGACTTTCGCAAGCTGAAGGACCGGCTGGCCGAGCTGCCGGACTGGTACGCCGAGATGGCCGCCGAGGTCAAGGAGGCATTCCCGTTTCGGGCCGGCTACTTCGGCTGGCACAACCTGCTCAAAACGGTTTTGCAGGATAACGAATATACGGGCACGTACGCGGAAGCGCCGCTCTTCAAGCTGAAGGAAGCCGTCGGCACGCTGCACGCCTGCCTGTACGACACGGATGCAATCGAAGCGCTGCGCAGCCGTCAAAAGGAATACGTCCGCAAGCTCGAAGCGCTGCCCGCGCCCGAACAAATTATGGATGAGATAAACCGTCAAACGGGGGGATGAAATGGCTCTGGTTAACCGGATCAAGGAATTGTACGGGGAGGAAGCGAAGCCTTGCCTCAATCTGCTGCCGGGCGAGCGCAGCCGGTACCGGATTGTGATGGCCAACAAATACTTGAACGGAAAAGGGCGCGTGGCCAAGTGGCAGAAGCTGGAGACGGTCTATGCCCGGGAGACGACGGAAGCGCAGCCCGGCGCCTATGCGCTCAACGAATTCGGCTTTGAATCGGTGCTGTTTTCCTCCAGCGCGAAGCGGACGCCGCTTCATTGGACGTTTGCCGAGCGGATCAAGCTGCCTTTTTATTTGACCAGCTACAACTACCGGGACGAAGAGGTGGCCGACCGGCATGAATTTTGGCAAAAGGTCAAGCTGCAGATGGACGATTTTCAACAGCTGTTCACCGGTCTGCCCAAGCTGCCGAGCGTATATCTGTTCCTGATGCAGGTATTCGACATCATGTCATTCGAGATTTTCTCCTCCTCTTTAACGGGCCTGGAGCTGTCTCCGGAAGCCATCGGCAAGCAGGTGCCGCTCGACAAGCTTTCCGGCTCGGAATGCAGCCTGGGAATGGGGTTTTACTCCGAATCGTCTGTGTTTCGAAACGGCTCCTTTTTTGTCCGCTTCATGGGATACACGCTTTATGAAGGGCGTTCCTGCGCCCTGTTTCATTACCGCTGCGACGGGTCGAAGGTACGCATGGCGGACGAGTGGCTCCAGGCGGAACGCGAGGGCAGCTCCTATTACTCCGGCTCGCTGATCATCGACATCCGCAACTGGTCCATCGTGTCGGGAACGATGGAGGAAGACTACCTCGCCGTGCAGGATGAGCGCTCCATCCGGATCAAGCGCAGCATTACGCTGGACAGCGAGCCCGTTTCAGCGGCGCCGCAGGCTTGAGTTGGAGCGGAGCCGGGCCGGCGAACGCGGCGAAGCCGAAAGCAATGCGTAGTGGAGCCGGGCCGGCTAACGCGGCCCAACCGCAAAGCCGCAAAGCAGAGCGTAGCGGATACGCAGTGTTGAGCGTTAGCGGAGCCGGGCCGGAGGGGATGCGGGTTGAAGGAGCGTCAGCGTTCGCCTTTGGTTTCGGATTTCAACCGCGAAAAGCGGGTTGNCGAAAAGCGGGTTGGAATGAAGAAATCAGAAACCAACAGCGGCCGGAAGCCCGCATTCGCCGCAGGCCCGGCGCAGCGCAAGCGCTCAGCTATCCGTCGGCGAAGCCGCAAGCAGAGCGTTAGCGGATACGCAGTGTTGAGCGCCAGCATACGCGGAGTTCAACCACAAAAGGAGGAAACGCATGGACCTCGGCCAAGACGATGACCAGCTGGTCGGCCTCATCCCGTCGGCGGGCAACGGCACCCGGATGAAGCCGTTCCGGGGAGAAAAGGAGCTAACCGTCGTCGGCTGCCGCACAGGCAGCAAAAACGGGAAGCCCGTCACCATTCCAAAAGTGCTGGGCGAATACGTGATCGGCAACATGAGACGGGCGGGCGCGGAGAAGCTCATCCTGATCACAAACGAGCACAAAAACGAACTGATGAAGTTTTACGGCGACGGAAGCCAATACGGCGCCAGCATGGCGTACATCTGCCAGCAGACCGACAAGCCGCTGTACGGCATGCCGGTTGCCATCGATCAGGCGTACGCCTGGATTCGCCGGTCGACGGTGCTCCTCGGCATGCCGGATACCATTGTGGAGCCGGAAGACTGCTTTGCCCAACTTCTGCGCCAGCACCGGGACCGGGAAGCGGACCTGTCGCTCGGCGTCTTTCCCTGCGATTCCCCCGGCAGCCTCGCGCCGGTTCGCTTCGACGAAGCCACCGGCCGGGTCATCCGCGTGTACGACAAGCCGAAAAATCCGGAGCTGTTCAACACCTGGAACATCATCATCTGGGGGCCGGCGTTTACCGAGCTTTTGCATGACTATGTCGCCCAGTACAGCCTTTTGCCCGATCCCAAACGGGAAGCGATCCTGAGCGACGTCTTCAATCTGGCGGTTGAGCGGGGAATGGGCGTCTTCGCCCGTTATTTCCCGGAGGGCGGCTGCCGCGATCTGGGCGACATTGAAAAATTCATGCCGCACAAAGCGGCTATCGAACGCGGGCAGACGGAGCGGGAGCTGCTGGTTTGCGATTGACCATTTACCGGTACAAGGAGCGTAATGCAAAATGAAAAGCCTGAGCATTCACTTAACGGACCGCTGCAACAATTCCTGTCTGTTTTGCGTGGTCAACTCCAGCCGGGAATCAAAGGAACGGGTAAACCGGCGGGTCATTTACAACTTTTTGCGGGAGAATGCGGGAAAAGGATACGAGTCGGTCAACCTGCACGGCGGGGAACCGACTGTCGTGCCGGAGCTGGAGGAAATTCTGGAGAACATCCGGGAATTTGATTATCCGACCGTATCGATTCAAACAAATGCCCGCCTGCTGAAGGATGCGGCGTTTACCGGCCGGCTGGCGGAAAAAGGCGCCGATTTGTTTGTCATCTCGCTGCACGGCAAAGAAGCGGCACAGCACGACTTCTTCACGGAGGTCGAGGGGAGCTTCACCGAAGCCGTGGCGGGCATACAAAATGTCGTCGCCGCAGGAAAAAAAGTACGGACCAACACCGTCATCACCAAGCAGAACCGGCATGATCTTACGTCTATCGTGCAGCTGGCCATCCGTTTGGGCGCAAGTCACGTGAACCTGTCCGGCCTGCACCCGACCGGCAAGGCATTCCGCAATTTTCATTCCGTTACTCCGCGTTACAGCGAGATCATGGACGATGTAAAACGCGCGGTAGACGAGGCGGTCCGGCAGAACGTAGTCTGCACGCTGGAAGGCTTTCCGTACTGCGTTCTGGACGAGTACGACCGGTTTACGATCGATTGGGAGCAAAACCAGTTCAAGCTGCTGTTCCGGACGACGGTGCTGGAAAACTACGACCGGTTTATGCGGACGCAGGAACGCAAGCAGACGGACAGCTGCCGCCAATGCGCGATGGCCGAAAAATGCGGCGGCATTTACAAAGAGTATTTGCAAATGTACGGAGCGGAGGAATTCAACGCCCTGGCCGGCAGTACAAGGGGCGCTTCATGACGCATGCCGTTTACATCGTAACCAGCTACTGGTCCTACGGCGAGCTTCTGATTGCCGTCGAATTCGCCAAACAAGCCCGTACGCAGGGGATAGAGCCTTATTTCTTCCTTCCCGCCGCTCATGCGAAAATCGCTGCCCGGGAGAACATTCCCCATTCGGTGCTGATTCCGGGCGCCGGCAGGCTGAACCGGGTATTGCTTCAGGACTGCGAAGCGAAGCACCGGCCGGCGTTTGTGCTGCTGTCCGACTTTTTGAACTTCCATTTTTGCGAACGGCATTATGGCTTGACCTACGAGGATCTTGCGGTGTTCAGCGGCCGGATTGGAACCTTTGACAATTTTGATTGGACCTGCCGGAAAAGAGACATGGATACCTATGGCTTTCGGGCCGCCAATGTGGCCGGCGTGGACGCCTCCCCGTACGGCTTTCGGCTGCTGCCTTGTCCGATTGTCGATCCGGGCCGCGAGCGGGAGGAAGGCGGGCATCCGTACCCGTTGACGGCTTCCTATTTGGACACCGGCGAGGAGAAAAGAAGGGCGCTGCGCGAGGAGCTCGAATTGCCTGCCGACCGTCCGGTCATTCTGGTTGCCTCGGCCATGTGGCAGGAAACGCATAAGCTGTACCCGCATGTGAAGCAATTTGTGGAGCGGACCGACCAGGTGTTCCGGCGCCATTTGGCGTATGCGGCGCAAAACGGCTTGCTCGTGTCCGTCGGCGGCGGATCGGATTCGGAAATCGGTAGCATGCCGAATGTCCGCAGGCTGGAGCGCGTTCCGCCGGACGTATTCGACCGGTATGCGGCAGCGTGCGATCTGTTCCTGACCCGCAACATTACCTCCACCTCGCTGGCGAGGCTCGCCTTATCCGGCGTTCCCTCGCTGGCCCTTATCAACTCCTTCGGGTTTCGCGGAGGCGAGGTTCCCGAAGGCCGGTTTACCGGTCCCGTCCGGTCGATTCTGGAACAGACCGACCATTGCTATCCGTACCGGATGTATCCGGTCGGGTGGCACGGCTTTTTGGCTCCGGCACTCCATCGGAATCCTTACCTGGAGCTGGTTCCCGAAGTGGAAATCTTCGACGAAGAAACGGTTCGCGAACGCATAACGGAGAGGTTGCAGGGGCCGGACGTCCGGCTCCGGGCCCGTGAGGCGGCGGAAAAGTATCGGATGCTGCTGGACACCCTGGACCGGCCGGGCGATATTTTACGCAAGCGGCTGGAAAGCCGGCAGCCGGCACTCCCGATGAAAGCAGGTGAAGCATGACAGACGGAATATGCCTGTTCATGTCCCCGTCGGAAAGCAGCCTCCAGTATCCCCAATCGGTCACCCGGCTGCCGCTCAACCTCGGGCTCGGCGTTATCGGCGGCTACCTGCAAAAGAAAGGCGTCCGGACGGTGATGCACGACCTGAACGTCAACCTTGCCGAATCGTTTGGCGGGGAAGCGCGCGAACGTCTCGCGCTGATTTACGATTTCGCAAGGTTTGAGGATTACCTGGAAACCGGGCAAGATCCCGAGCTGGAAAAGCTCATCGCCGATGTACTGCCCGCCTGTCCGTATGAGCGTTATTCCTACTTCGGCGTCTCCATCGGAGCGGATTTCTCGTTTCTGCAAATCCAGTTCGGGTTTTTGCTCGCCAAGTACCTGAAGACAAAGTACGGCAAGCCGGTGTTCATCGGCGGCAACAACATTTCCTTTATGCATATCTTTGCCGATGTGTTCGAAAAGCTTTGGCAGACGGTGTTGGGCCAGTTTGGGCTGATTATCAAAGGAGCGGGAGAGGACACGATCTACCGGATCATCGAGGGAATGGAAAGCGGCCGTCCGTTGGAAGAGCTCCTCCGCACGAACGGCCTGATGCGGCTGGAAAACGGCAAACCCGCCGCCAATCCCGAAAACAAGCCGCAGGTAATCAAACCCGACTGGAACGGGCTGGACCTGCGGCATTACCGGCGGTACATGAAAAAGGACCGGCCGGCGGACAACCTCGTCTTTTTTTACAAATGGCCCGATACGTATCCCGGCAGCCCCGGCCAAATGATCAGCCGCTTTCATCGGGAAAGGGGAACGGACATTGAGCCGAAGCTGATTTTGCCGTACATCTTTAATTACAATTGTCCGTACAGCTGTGCGTTCTGCACGCAAAGCGACTACGACCGGGGCAAGGTGATCGGCGGCGACCCCGAAGCCGTCATTCGGGATTTATGCGAACTGATGGAAACGTACGAGACGAATTATTTCTACTTTCTGAACAATGCGTTTAATTTCTCGGGACGGTTTGCGGACGAGTTCTGCCGTCTGGTGATCGAGCGCGGCATCGAAATTTATTGGTCCGATTGCGGCCGGTTCAATAACCTGACCTATGAGCGGCTGGCCTTGATGAAACGGGCGGGCTGCGTCAAGCTGACCTTCGGGTTTGAAAGCGGGAGCGGAAAGATCATTGAGCTGATTGACAAAAAGATCGACCTGGAGCATGCGAGACGTGTGCTCGGCTGGTGCCGGGAGCTCGGCATCTGGGCCGATCTCGAGGTGATCGTCGGGCTGCCGCACGAATACGAAGAGGATTTCGCCGAAACCTGCCGCTTTCTGGCCGAAAACCGGGACGCCGTCAACTACTTCTGGATAAACGAGTTTTTCGTCATCCCGAACAGCCTGATCGGCCGCTTCCCGGAAAAGTACGGCATCGAGCTGATCAAAAACCGGACCACCTACGAGAAGCTGCTGGCTCGCAATTTGCAGTATTTCAAGGCCGATGCCAGCAACATCATGACGTCCAACTCGCGGCTGTACGGCTTTAACGAAATCGGCGGCCGCACCTTCAGTGAAATTCTGAAGGACGACCGCCGAAAGCTGGACGTTCTGAACCGGATGCAAAACAAAGAGTTTGCGCAAGCGGCGCAGTTTTATGCCGCTCTCGCGGGAGCGGTCCCGGTCAGATGAACAGGTTGATGCCCGACCGGTCGGCCTTGCCCAGGTAATAGCCGACACCGCCGATGCGGATGCCGTCCATCAGCTCTTCCTTGGCAATGCCCATCAGATCCATGGACATCTGGCAGGCGACCAGCTCCACGCCCTGATCGGCGGCCGTCCGGATCAGCTCTTCCAGAGATGGGACGTTGTTGGCTTTCATCAGGCCGCGGATCATCTTGGGACCCATGCCGGCCATGTTCAGCTTGGACAAGCCAAGCCCTCCGCTTCCCCGGGGCAGCATCCGGTCGAACATGCGGCCCATAAAGTTTTTTTGCACCTTCGTTTTTTCAGGCTTGCGAATCACGCTGAGTCCCCAGAAGGTGAAGAACATTGTCACTTTCTTGCCGCTTGCTGCCGCTCCATTGGCGATGATGAAGGAGGCGATGGCTTTGTCCAGGTCCCCGCTGAAAACGACCATCGTGCTGCCTTCGGGCGAAGCCGCTGCGTTCGGCCGGAAAACCGGCGCCTCGGAAGCGGCTGCGGTTTCCTCTGCCGCCGCCGCGGCTTCCTTGCGCAGTACGGCTTCAATAAGGCCGCCGGTTTTCTTGCTGCGCTCCAGAAGCCGTACGTTCGCCATAACCGCCCAAGCCTGGACATCCTCGTAAAACCCCGGATCGGAAGCCGTGATGCGCAGCGTTTGCCCGACCTCCAGCTCATCCATGCTCCGTTTCAACTGGATCAGCGGTCCCGGGCAGGAGAGTCCGCAGGCGTCCAACAGCACCTCATTCTCACGGGAACGGGAGGCTGCGGCCGGCTGGAGGCTGGCGTTTGCAACTCCCCTCTGCGCAGAAGACGGAACGCTATCCTCGCGGCGAGGCCCCGCAGGGCCGGGGCGGGAAGAGGAGGAGGCACCTGACGCGTCATCCAAGAGTCGTGGCCGGTAGTGGGCCATGCGGTAGGTTTTATAGCCGCCCGCGAGATTCCGGACCCGATAGCCTTTTTGCGCCAGAATGCGGGAAGCGGTGTACCCGCGCAGTCCAACCTGGCAGTAAACCCAGATTTCCTTGGCCGGATCAAGCTCGTCCAGCCTCTCCCGAAGCTCGTCGACCGGGATGTTCAGCGAGCCGGGAATATGGCCGTTGGCATGCTCCAGCCCGGACCGGACGTCGACCAGTATCGTCTCTTCCGCCGGACGGCTCTCCAGGTCGCCGGGAACAAAGACGCGGGTTCGGCCCGACAAAATGTTTTCGGCGGCATACCCCGCCATATTGACCGGGTCCTTGGCGGACGAGTAGGGAGGGGCGTAAGCCAGCTCCAGCTCGGCCAAATCGGATACGGTGCCGCGCAGCCGGATGACGGTCGCGATATCGTCAATGCGCTTGTCGACGCCATCGCTGCCAACGGCCTGTGCGCCAAGGACGGCCCCTTGTTCGCCAAACAGCAGCTTGATGCTGAGCGGCGTCGCGCCCGGGTAATAGGAGGCGTGGGAAGAAGGATGGACATACGTGACGTGATACGGAATTCCCAGCCGCCGCAGCGTTTTCTCGTTGTTGCCGGTTGCTGCGCCGGTCATGCCGAACACCTTGACAATCGCTGTGCCTTGCGTTCCCTTATAAGTTGTGCCAAGACCGCAGACGTTGTCCGCGGCAATACGGCCCTGCTTGTTTGCGGGACCGGCAAGCGGCACCGCGGTTATTTGTCCGTTCACGAAATCCTTGACTTCAACAGCGTCGCCAACCGCATACACATCAGGCAGATTGGTTTCCATTTTGTCGTTTACCACTATATGGCCCTTTGGTCCGAGCGCCAGTCCGCTGCTTTTCAAAAAGCCGGTATCCGGCTCCACGCCTATCGCAAGAAGGATCAGCTCGCCCGTAACCGATGCTCCGTCTTCCAGCTGAACCTTGATGCCGCTGTCCGTTTTGCTGAAACCGGCCACGCGGGCCGAAAGTCGCAGCTCCATGCCCTTATCCTCCAGCTCGGCGGCGAGGGGAGCGGTCATCTCGGGATCGAAAGGGGCAAGCAGCTGCGGACTGCCCTCAACCAGGGATACCTTTATGCCAAGCTCCGCCAGGTTTTCCGCCATTTCCACGCCAATGAACCCGCCCCCGACGACAACGGCCGACGCGGTTTGGCCCGACGCCGCTTTCTGCTTGATCCGGTCCACATCCGGGATATTCCGCAAGGTATAAATGCCGGGCAGGTCGATACCCTCCAGTCCGGGACGGAGAGGTTTGGCGCCGGGGGAAAGGATCAGAGCGTCGTACGACTCGGTGTATTCCCCGCGTTCTTTGCTGCGGACGGTTACGCGCTTGGCCGCCGGATCAAGTGCGGTTATTTCGCTTTCCGTGCGAATGTCCAAATTGAAGCGCGCCTTCATCGCCTCCGGCGTCTGCACAAAAAGCTTCTCCCGGTCCTTGATGCTGCCTCCGATGTAATAAGGGAGGCCACAGTTGGCGAACGAGATATACGAATCCCGTTCAAACAGCACAATATGAGCGTCTTCGTCCAGACGGCGCAGCCGGGCGGCAGCCGAAGCTCCTCCGGCGACTCCGCCGACAATCAAAACTTTTTTCCCCATGCTCTTCAGTTCCCCCCAAGAAAAAGTTCAATCAACGAGCGTACCCGTTCGTCCGCGACCGCGTAGTTGACTTCAAGCCCGTTGCGCTCGGTTTTCAAAATACCGGCCGTCCGCAGCTTTTGAAGGTGCTGGGAGACGGTCGATTGCGGCAGCCCCAGGCAATCCTGCATATACGTAACGTTACAGGACTCCTTTTGCAAAAGCCCTTTTACAATGCACAGCCGTACCGGATGGGCGAGAGCCTTCAGCAGCTCCGCCGTTTCCTCATAGGCCTGAAAATGATTGTCCATGCCGGCTTCCCCTCCTGACAGAAAGTATGCTTGCTGGTTTTTATTAAAACTATATATCTATATATAACGATATAACGAAATAAATGCAAGCTCAAAATAAAAAGAAAGAATGGCAGACCAAGACTTGAAAATAAAGTCTAAGCCTGCCGCTATTGTCAATCCGCCATCGTTCCCCGGCAGCTATAGGTTTTTCCTTATTTCTTGCCTCATGTATTCAATGAATGCTAAAAAATGTTGAACATCCACCTGCCGACGACCCGGTTCTCCGTGGTCGGTTTCTTCGGTGTATTCTTGTAGACATTGTTTCACCAACGGCTGAAATTCTTGAGGCAAATGGTTGACTCCCCATTCTCCGCCTTCCCGCTTTGAAGCAACCTTGCCTTCTTTTAGAAAATAAAGAACCCGGCAGAGATTTAAGGTTAGGTACATAGGAGTCAGGTACGCGGGAGGATGGTTAATGATCTCCTCTGCACCTCCCTCTACGTCATGCAGAATGGAGGCCACGTAATACCGGCGATCGACCGGTTCATAAAGCTCCCTTAACGGTTTTCCATAAAGGGCTATTCCTCTTTCATACGCGACCACAACTTGCGAAGCCAAATCCTCGTCTTCAAATCCCCCGCAAAGATAGTTCTCGTCCGCGCGATATTTCTCCCTGTGATAATCGGAATAATGAAACTCAAAAGGGGTTGGGTAAACAAAAGGGGATAGATAAGTTTCCAAGATAATGGAGAATTCTATGCCGCGGTCATTTGACATTTCATCATGCAGAGTTAAGGCGATTTTTGCAATCCTCGAATTCGTAACGGGTGTCAGCTTTTCCTTTACAACCAGTAACAAATCGATGTCGCTTTTTAAGGGATTAAAGCATCCCATTGCCAGTGATCCATGCAAGTAAATGCCAAGCAAATTTTCCTTAAGCTCTTCTTTAAAAAGGGTAACCGCCTTATCCAAAAAAGCCATGGTTTCCATATCAGGTCACCTTCCATACTTTCTCATCCAATCGTTAAGTATAATTCAAATGAGCTTGTTAGCAAGGGAAGACTTCGCTATATTCAATAAACCCGTCAGCCACCCATGCCCTGGCGGGCACCACAGAAAATGAAAATAAAGT
>NZ_JCAPET010000059.1:11305-24320 GCF_059735245.1 Gorillibacterium sp. sgz306347 | reverse complement strand
GGGCACCACAGACTATGACGTTGCGTTTTTTTCAGGGTAGAAAAAAACAAGGCGGTTTTCGTGTGCATAAGCCCGGTGGCAACCGTTAGAGCGGGAGGTATCCTCCTTTTCCCGGTTGTCTGCCCAAACCTTTCCGGCGGGCGATCAGGCAAAAGAAAAAGCCGTCAAACCCCGATACGTTTTCGGTGTTTGGCAGCCCATGCCGCGAAATTATCCAAGCGGACCTGCTTATTCCACACTTTTGAGCGCCTCTACCATATCAATGCGGTTCAGCGTCCGATTGGTGATCCAATTGACGGCGACGGCAAAGCAGAAGGTGATTGCCGCGGTTATCAGATAGCTGACCGGCTCTACATGCACGGCAAAGTAGATCGACGGCATATTAAGTGCCGCGGTCAGGAAACCGCTGATGAACCGGCCGACGGGCAGTCCGATCAGGATGCCGGCCGAGGTGAGCAGCAGCGTTTCTTTATTGACATATTGATGAACCTCTTTATCATAAAACCCCAGCACCTTAATCGTGGCCAGCTCCCGGCTGCGCTCCGAAATATTCGTGTTGGAGAGCGTAAAGAGCACAACAAAAGCCAGACCGCCGGCCATGGCAATGATCAGAAGCAGGACGGCGTTCATCAGATCAAACCCGTACAGCTCCAGCAGACCGTCGGTGCTTACCGCGGAAAGCACCGCATCCTGTTCCAGCAGCATCTCCGCATAGGCGGCCTGGCCGGAGGCGGCTGAAAGATGAGCCAGTACGCCGTTGGGGGCAAAACCGCCGAACAAGGACCCGTAGTGCTTTTTCGTCAGATAGATGTTGTTGCCCAAGTAATTTTTGACCACATCCGATACCATCACTTCATGCTGCTTGAGGGCCATATCCTCCAAAGCAAGGGTGTCGCCCGGCTTCACCCCCAGAATTTGCGCCGCATTCTCCGTGAGCAGCACTCCGCTCTCCTCCGGCTTAACCAGCTCTCCGTCCAGATTTTCCAGCCGGATGTAATCCCCGATTGCGCCGTCCTCGGGTACCGCCATCAGCTGCACCTTTTCGGCTTTCCCGCCGGGATTGATGAGCTTCACGCTGTCCGCCCGCACCTCGAGGGAGTCTTTCACTTTGCCGTCCGCCGCAAGCTGTTGGACAAGGCGGTCGTACTGTCCTTCCTGGGCAACGGCCATAAGATCATACCGGTAGACCTCCTGATACTGTCTGGGGCCCAACTGGTCAATGGAATCCTTGATGGCGAAGCCGCAAAGAATCAGCGCCGTGCAGCCCATTATCCCGCCCGCCGTCATGAACAAGCGTTTTTTATACCGGAACAGATTGCGCACCGTAACCTTGTTCAGGAACTTCAGCCGGTTCCAGACGGCCGGAAGCCGCTCCAAAAAGACACGGGACCCGGCGCGGGGCGCTTTTGGGCGCATGAGTGCCGCGGGCATCTGCCGGAGCTCGCTGCGGCAGGCCAGCACCGTCGCCCCCACAATGGCTACCAGAAACAAGAGAACACCGCCCACCCCGTAGAGGACATCAAAGCGCAGTTCATAGCGGGGAAGCGTGTACAGTTCCTCCAGCACCACCGAAATGAACTGCGGCATGAAAACAAAACCGGCCAGGTCGCCCAACAGCCCTCCGATAAAAGAAGCCGCGAAGGCAAACAGGATGTACTTGCGGCTGATAGCGGCATTGCTGAAGCCCAGCGCCTTGTAGGTTCCGATAAGCCCCCGTTCCTCCTCCACCATCCGGGTCATGGAGGTCAGGCTCATGAGCACCGCCACCAGAAGGAAGATAACCGGGAATACCTTGCCCACCGCTTCAATGGAGGACAGGTCATTGATCATGCTGGAATAGCTGTCCAGCGAACTGCGGTCCTGAATATACCACTGCGCCGCAGCGCCGGAGCCTGTCTGCTCGCGCTGGCGTTCAATCTCTCCGATTACGGCCTGCACGGCCTGCTCATATTCTCCCGAAAAGGTGTCCAGCGCTTTTGTGCCTCCTAGGGTTATGTAGACGGCTGTAAAAACGGGACTGTTGAAGTCCGTAGCGGCCGCAAAAAAGGTATAGTCCGTGGCGACGGTGGCCCGGAATACACTGGCCATGCCGGTGCTTTGAATATTCATGGGGTCCAAAACCACGCCGGTGATGGTATACGTATCGCTGCCAATCGTCAAGGCATCGCCTACGGACGCTCCGCTTTCATCCAGATAGTTTTGCGTGACGGCGATTTCCTTTGCCCGGGCTGGCAGCGCCCCGTCCAGGAGATACGGAGCGTTTATCCCTTCGGAGCCGAGCATCTTCAGCTCGGCGCTTTTCGCCGCTCCCGCCACCTCCGTTTGAACGGGTTGGCTGAACGCCCCTTCGGCTGTTTCCACTCCGTTTACCTCTTTGAGTGCGGTCACGTCTTCTTCCGCAAGCCCCCGGGGGGACAGAATCCGAATATCAAACAAATTTTGCCGGTCATAAAACTTGTCCGCCGAATAATACATATCCATGCACGAAGCATACAAGCCTGTCAGCATGGCGACGCCCAGCGCGGTGATGGTCAGAATGGACAAAAACCGTTTCCAGCCTTTTCGAATGGAACGCCAGCTATCCTTGAGATAAGCCCTGTTCATCGCGTCACCACTCAATCTGCGCGATCGGAACCGGCTGCTCATTCTGTACGGTCTTGACCACCTGGCCGTTCTTGAAATGAATCACCTTGTCCGCCATCGGCGCCAGCGAGGAGTTATGGGTGATGATGAGCACCGTAATCTTTTCTTGTCGGCACATGTCCTGCAGCAGCTGCAAAATCTGCTTGCCGGTGTTGTAATCCAACGCGCCTGTCGGTTCGTCGCACAAAAGCAGCTTCGGCTTCTTGGCAATGGCGCGGGCGATGGACACCCGCTGCTGCTCTCCGCCGGAAAGCTGGGCGGGGAAGTTGTTTTTGCGCTCCGAGAGCCCCACTTTATCCAAGGTTTCCGAGGCGTCCAGCGAATCCGGGCGGATCTGGGCGGCCAGCTCTACATTTTCCAAAGCCGTCAAATTGGGCACCAGGTTGTAGAACTGGAACACGAAGCCGATGTCGGTGCGGCGGTAGCCCACCAACTGCTTCTTGGTGTAGCGCGAAATCACTTCGCCGTCCACAATGACATCGCCCGACGTGGCGGTATCCATGCCGCCCAATATATTGAGGGCGGTGGTCTTGCCGGCCCCGGAGGCGCCCAAAATCACGGCCAGCTCTCCCTTTTCAACCGCAAAGCTTGCGTCTTCCAAGGCCTGGATGACCACTCCCTCCGAAGCGTACTGCTTGACCACATGGTTGAACTCAATATAGGCCATCCGTTTCTCTCCCTTGACTTTGACTTGCCGATACTTAATCGTATGAACACGGTGTTTCTTTGTCAAACGCATTGTAAGCAATTTTACTTTTCCTGACGCCGGGGCGTTCAACCCAAGCAGGTTTCTCCCTTCTTCACCGATAATGACAAATCATCTACGACGTTGGTGTTGCCCAAAGTTGAACATAATAGTCTGCAATCCGTTTCATTTCAACCTCGTGCAGCAGCTGTCCATTTGCGATAACAAGGATTTTCCGTTTAAGCTCCGCTGCTTGCATGCCCCGGCTGGTCAATCGTTTAAGATCAACCGGTCCTATTCCAGTTCCAGCGAGTTTAAACTGTGGGCTAATCACCTCATTCAAAATGAAAAATTGACCCTATAAGTTCATACTGGTATATTTTTCCTGTGGTTCCGGTAGGGATCGGCCGAAGTTTCCCCTTGCGTGCCAGCTCGCGACAGTATTTGATGACCGTTTGTTTATGAAGGTCAAGTTCGATTGCCGCTTCGGCCGGGCGGACTTTTCGGTTATGACATGCCGCATAGCGTATCAGCATTCGTTCTATTTTGGCAAACGATTGTAGCGAAGGCTTTCCGGATGTGAAATAAGGGGCCAACATATTACGCAGAATCGATTGAATGAACGCAGGGTTTTCTTTCATTTCATCTAGCGAAATGGATATCACGTGACATTGTTGAGACTGCAGGAATAGCCCACGATTCAGATCCATCCGGTATTTGGTGCGGTCCTTGCCGTGTGAGCCATAGTCCATAATCTCGAATGCAAAGCGCAGTGCTCCCATGATCCACATGAAATCCACAAAATACGACCGTCCACGCCAATCCAGCACCTCGTATTCCGGATGCAAGCTTTGAAAATGCCCCACCAGCGGCCACCAGATTTTCTCTGCAAAGGTTTGGTTACCGTAGCCGTGCCCTCGCTTTAATGCATCTTTTCGTTCTCCATTACGATGACTCAAATGCCAGTTGATCCACTTTTCATGTTCGATTTCGAAACTCATTGTTATCGCCTCATTTTAGGAATAAAAAAACGCCCCGCTAATTCCTGCCCAGGCAAGCAGAATTAGTCGAGGCGTGCTTCGCCACAAGTAACTTTGTACGATTCGTCATACGAAATCGATGCTTAATCCAATGATTCAATACAGTTTGTACGATTTGTCGTACAAATATCCCGGTCCAGCCATTCAAACACCTGATTTCATACGACAAGTCGTACAAAGCAAGCAAATGGCAGAGATTAAGGGCAAGACTTGTACGACAAATCGTACACATCGTCAGCACTTCTACACAACTATGCAAAAAAACAGCCTGCATCGGCTGTATCAATAGTGTATGTATGGTGGAGCCAAGGGGGATCGAACCCCTGACCTCATCGCTGCCAGCGATGCGCTCTCCCAGCTGAGCTATGGCCCCGTGTTTTCTTGCGAACCGTTATTACCCGGTCACAAGAAATGATTATACAGGACAACTTTGAAATGCGCAACCCTTTTTTTAAAAAGTTTTTTGCGTGCCGGTTATACCTTGTCCGCCTGGCCGGATAGCTGATTTTTGCTGAGCAGCTGGGACAGTTCTTTCATGAACATGTCGATGTCCTTGAACTGCCGGTACACCGAAGCGAACCGGACGTACGACACCTCGTCCACCGAATAAAGCTCCTGCATCAAGGCCTCGCCGATGTCACGGCTCTCCACCTCTGAAAGCGCGGTTTCTCGGATGCGTTTTTCCACATTGGAGACGATCGTCTCCATCTGCTCCACCGAAACGGGGCGCTTCTCGCAGGCGCGGATGAGCCCCCGCATGATCTTTTCGCGGCTGAACTCCTCCCGGCTGCCATCCTTTTTGATGACCATGAGCGGCGTTTCCTCCACCATTTCAAAGGTCGTGAACCGGCGCAGGCAGCTTTCGCATTCCCTGCGGCGGCGGATCGATTTGTTTTCGTTGGCCGCGCGGGAATCGAGCACTTTGGTCCCGACGTGGTCGCAGTACGGGCATTTCATTCTTTTCTTCCTCCTCGCTTTTCTTGCCAAGGGTTACCTGAATGAAGTCCTTCGTAAGGCACATAATACAGTTACCAACCGATAAGGAGGTGACAGACATGGGAGCAGGACAATCCAGAAGCAGCAACGTGCTGGTTGTACCCCAAGCTAACCAAGCTTTGGATCAACTGAAGTACGAAGTGGCGCAAGAACTGGGCATTCAAATTCCGCAAGACGGCTACTATGGTTATATGGCATCCCGCGATACGGGTGCGATCGGGGGCCACATTACCCGCCGCCTGGTGCAAATCGCCGAGCAACAACTCGCAGGACAATCTAAATAATGATATCCGATTCCGTAAAGCAAAGGAAGTGTCGGAGAAGCCCTAGCGGCTTCTCCGGCGCTTCTTTCCTGTAAAACGGAAAGCAAACGGAAGGAACGTCACTTTCCGTAAACCTTGCTGTATTTCGTATAGTAGTAATCCACCGATTTTACATACTTTCGCGTCTCGACGATCGGGATCCGGTCCGCATCAGCCAGCGTGCCGTTCCACACGTCATCCTCCAGCCAGCGGGCCACTTTGCCGTGTCCGGCGTTATACGCAGCCGCAACGGTCGAGGGGTTGTCTCCAAAGCGCTCAAACAAATACTGCAAATAATGCGTTCCCAGGCGGATGCTGGCTTCCGGCTCGGTCAAATCCCGGTTTCGGATATCCGCAAGCGTCGTATCGCGTTCCATGAGCCAGTTCGCCGTGTCCGGCATGATCTGCATGATGCCGAGGGCTCCTTTGCTCGATTCCGATTGAGCGCGGTAATTGCTTTCCACCCGGATGACCGCCGCCACGAAAAGCGGGTCCAGTCCGTTTTCGGCAGCCGATGCTTCGATGGTGCCCCGGTAGTGAATGGGATACATCAATTTGCCGATCCATGTAGTATTCGCAAAAACGAGAAGCAAAAGCGCGACAAGCAGCAAAGCCGACACCCGTTTTTTTCGCAGCACTCTCATGGCAGACCCTTATCCCGCCAAAATTCCGCCACCTGCCGGTTTGTTTCCTTCCGGCTTCCGTCATTCCGAATGACGACATCCGCAAGCTTCCGCTTCTCCTCGATCGGCAGCTGTGCCCGGATGCGCTGAAGCGCCTGGGCTTCGCCGAGCCCGTCCCGCTTCATCAGCCTGTCCAGCTGCACTTCCTCCGGCACGTACACGACCATGACTTCCCGGACCAAATCCTGCATGCCGGATTCAAAAAGCAGCGGGACGTCCGCTACGATCAGCTTGTCCGGCGCATGCGCTTCCCATTCCCGAATTCGGGTTTCCAGCATGCCACGGATGATCGGATGCAGGATCGCGTCCAGGTCTTTGCGGGCCGCAGCGTCGGCAAACACAGCCGCTCCCAGCTTTTTGCGGTCCAGCGTTCCGTCGGCGGACAGCATGTCCCGTCCGAACCGGCGGGCGATCCGGCCGAGCCCTTCCGTTCCGGGCTCGACCGCTTCCCTGGCAAGCACATCGGCATCCACGAGCGCGGCGCCCCGTTCGACCAGCATGGCCGCAACGGTGCTTTTGCCGCAAGCGATTCCTCCGGTGAGGCCTATATTCATAACCAAACACTCCTAAAAAAACTTGAGAATCCCCATCAGGATCAGCAGGCAGCCGGGCAATACCGACAGCTTGCGAACCCAGCCCAAATCCGACAATTGAAACCCGACCTTTAACCCCAGCGATAAAAAAACGGCGCTGGACAAGGCGATCAGCCCGGCGGTTGCAGCCGGGGAATATCCGATTAACGCGGCGCCGAAGCCGGCGCCGAACGCATCAAGCGACAAGGCGAGGCCAAGCAGTCCCGCTTCGGAAGCGGAAATTACGCCCGACCGGTCGGCGTCCGCCAAGGCAGGCCGGCGGAGAATCTGAATCACGATGCCGATCCGTTTCAGCTCAATGGAGAAAACCGGCGGCACGGATGAGAGCTCGGCCTGTTGTCCGGCCGATTCAAATGAACCTTCGGGAGGCTCCGCCGAAAACCCGCTCACGCCTCCCGAATCCGAAGCGGCGCCCTCGTCCCGCTGAATCAGCATCTGGAACACCGTCCATCCGCCGATCCCGACCAGGATAGCTGCACCGACGTTTTTAGCCGCCGACGGGGCCAGAAAAGCGGACAGCCAGACGCCGACCTTCATGGAAAGCAATATCACAAGACCGGAGCAGCAGGCGATGATCAGAACCGAAAACAGGGGAATGCGGATTTTCCGCAAGCCGTACATGGCGCCGACGCCGAAACCGTCCAAGCTGACGGCAAGCGCAAGAAAAAACAGGGACATGATCGGAACCAACGCGATATCCCTCCCGCGGACCATGAAAGCAGGCCCGTTGATAGGGCTGGACGGCCGGCGAACGGCCGGTCTTTGACTCCGGGAGCAACGCCCCCCGAGCACAGCCTACCTTAAGGATATGTCTTGGCTCCGACCCGTGTGCTTTTCCGGTCTCCCGTTCTTCCGGTCAGCCCAGAGGCTCGACTTTTTTGACGCGGGTCGCCCGCTTGACGGGAAGCTTCTGGCAGCCGGGGCAAAAATGCGTCCCCCGTCCGCCCAGCCTTGCCTTCACAATCGGCTTGCCGCACCGGCTGCAGGGCTCTCCCTTCCGTCCGTACGCGAGAAGCTGCTGCTGAAACATGCCCATCTCGCCTTGTCCATTGACATAAGACTTGATGGATGAGCCTCCGGCATCGACCGCTTCCTGCAAAACGCCGACAATCGCCTCGTGCAGCCGGACGGTTTCCGGCCGGGTCAGCGAGCCGGCCGGCCGCTCGGGATGAAGCCCCGCCCGAAACAGCGCTTCGTCCACATAAATGTTGCCAAGGCCGGCGATGGTTTCCTGATTCAATAGATGAGGTTTGAGCTTGGTCGCCCGGCCGCGGAGCTTGTCCGCGAGCAGGGCGGCCGTAAATTCCGGGTCAAGCGGTTCAAGTCCAAGTTTATGCAGCGGCGGCCCGTTCCATTCTTCTCCGGTGCGGAAGATGTGCATGGTGCCAAATTGGCGCACGTCTTTGTACCGGAGCTCGGTTCCGTCGGTAAAATGAAAGATGACATGGGTATGCTTTTCGACCGGCTCGTCCGGCCGGTAAACTCCGTACCGCCCTTCCATCCGAAGATGGGACACCAGGGTAAGCCCGTCCAGCAAAAAGCGGATAAACTTGCCACGGCGCGCGACGGAATGAACGGTTTGACCGGCAAGCGCTTCACAAAACCGCTCCGGCTCTTCCGGCAGGCGGATGATGCGGGGAAGCAGAACCGTGACCGATGCGATGGTTTTTCCGGCGACCAGACGGTTCAGGGTCCGGACGACCGTTTCCACCTCGGGCAATTCCGGCATGGATGAATTCACCTCTTGTTGAAATGCTTGATAAGCAAGCGAATAAAAAACCGCTTCTTTAAGCATACCGCAAGAGAGCCTTCCGGGCTACCCGTTTTGATTGGCAATCGGCCGTTTTACTTGGCGTCGTACCAGTCGGCTCCGCTTTCCACTTCCACCTTTAGCGGAACGGACAACTGGAGGGCGTTCTCCATAATTTCGGGTACGAGGCGTTCCATGATTTCTTTTTCCTCCGGGGGCACTTCAAACACCAATTCGTCATGCACCTGGAGCAGCATCCGGCTTTGCAGCTTCTCTTCCTTCAGCCGGGCCGCCATTTTGACCATGGCCAGCTTGATGATATCCGCCGCGGTGCCCTGGATCGGCGTGTTCATCGCAGTCCGCTCGGCAAAGGAACGGAGGTTGTAATTGGAGCCGTTGATTTCCGGCAGGTAACGGCGGCGGTTCAGAAGCGTCGTGACATACCCGTCGCGCCGCGCCGACTTGACGATGTCGTCCATGTACTTGCGGACGCCCTGGAAAACGGCAAAATACTGCTCGATGAATTTCGCCGCCTCCGCGCGGGAAATGTCCAGGTTTTGCGAAAGGCCGTAGTCGCTGATGCCGTAAACAATCCCGAAGTTGACCGCCTTGGCGGAACGCCTCATGTTGCGGTCCACCTCCGCTTCCTTTACGCCGAAAACGTCCATCGCCGTTTTGGTATGGATGTCCATGTCGTGATGGAACGCTTCCTGCAGCCGTTCGTCGCCGGAAATGTGGGCGAGCACCCGCAGCTCGATCTGGGAATAATCGGCGGCCAGAATCAGCCAGCCTTCCTCCGAGGGAACAAAAGCCTTGCGGATTTTGCGACCTTCCTCCAGACGGATCGGAATGTTTTGCAGGTTCGGGAATTGGCTGCTCAGCCGTCCGGTGGCCGTGATCGTCTGACGGTAATACGTATGAATTTTACCTGTGGAGGACCGGACCTCTTTGAGCAATCCTTCTATATAAGTGGACTGAAGCTTGGCGAGCGTCCGGTAATCCAGGATATGCGCAACAATCTCGTGCTTGGCTCGCAGACGCTCCAGCACCTCGACATCCGTGGACGGGCCGGTTTTGGTTTTTTTGACGACGGGCAGGCCCAGCCGGTTAAACAGCACATCCCCCAGCTGCTTGGGCGAATTCAGATTGAATTCCCCGCCCGCATGGCGGTAGATGTCCGCCGCAATGGCCGCGATCCGTTCGTTCAGCTCGGTTCCGAAGTCGCGGAGCTGGTCCGGGTTGATTTTGACGCCCTGCAGCTCCATCTCGGCCAGAAGCGCCGCCAGCGGAAGCTCCAGGTCAAAGAACAGCCCGGTCATTTCCTTTTCGTCCAGCTCCCGTTTCTGGATGTCCTGAAGCTCTCTGACCGCAGCGGCTTTCCGGCACAAATGAGCAGCGAGCGTTTCGGTATCGGGAACCTTGAATTTCGCGCCTTTGCCGAAGACGTCGGCGTCGTCGGGAATGTCACGCAATCCGTATTTAAAAGCCAGCGCATGAAGCGTCTGGGTGGACTCGGTCGGGTCCAGCAGGTAAGTCGCAAGCATGACATCGAACGCGCAGCCCTTCAGCGTGATCCCCAGCCAGGACAAAACGATTTTCGCCCGATGCAGGTCGAAGATTGCCTTTGGCTTCCGGGGGTCAGCCAGCCAATCGCGAATGGCCGCAGCCGAATCAGACAATAGCAAGTCTTTGGCCAAAAAGTAGCCGGCCTCAACGGTTTGAAAAGCCATGCCGAGGAAGTCCGCCGTATGGGGGTTCTCGCCGGCTGATTCGACGTGCACGGTATCGACCGTATCCAGTCGGGCGGCGAAGTCGGCCAGTCCGGCCTCATCCAGGATAACGACGGGCTGATCCGGGCGGGTTTCGCTTCGGGTATCCGCCCCGGAGCCTTCTTCCGCTCCGGCCTCCGCTCCTTTCGCGGAGGCCCCGTCGGCCGGTGCGGCCCCTGCGCCGAAATCGAGCTTTTCGAGAAGAGACTTGAACTCCAGCTTGCGAAACATGGCCGCCAGGGCTTGCCCGTCAAAGCCTTTGTAGGTTTTGTCGTCCCAGGATATATCCATCGGCACTTCGCGGAAAATGGTCGCCAGCTCTTTGCTCATGCGGGCTTCCTCGGCATGGGCGCGGATCTTCTCGCCCAGCTTTCCTTTGATGCCGTCGGCCGATTCCAAAACCTTTTCGACGCTTCCGTATTCATGAAGCAGCTTTAAAGCGGTTTTTTCACCGACCCCGGGGATGCCCGGAATGTTATCCGAGGAATCGCCCATGAGCCCTTTGAGGTCGCGGATTTGGTCGGGCTCCAGCCCGTATGTATCCTGAAGATGCGCCGGATCGAACCGCTCGGTCTCGCTGACCCCCTTGCGTGTCAGGGCGATGGTGACGCGGTCCGACGCCAGCTGCAGCATGTCCTTGTCGCCGGTGACGATGACCACCTGCAGGTCGTCCGCTTCCCCGGCGCGGCTCATCGTGCCTATGATGTCGTCCGCCTCATAGCCCTCCAGCTCAAACTGGGCGATGCCAAACGCTTTGACCAGCTCCTTGATCAGCGGGTACTGTTCGGAAAGCTCCGGCGGCGTTTTCGCCCGGCCTCCCTTGTACTCCTTGTACTCCGTGTGGCGGAACGTGACTTTCCCGGCATCGAACGCGACGAGAAAATGCGTCGGCTTCTCTTCTTCGATCAAGCGCAGCAGCATGGTCGTAAAGCCGTAAACCGCGTTGGTGTGCAAACCGGCGGAATTGCTCAAAAGCGGCAGCGCGTAAAACGCACGGCTGGCAATGCTGTTTCCGTCGATCAGAATCAATTTGCTCATGGTCCACCTCATTTATGGCATTGGCGTTGATCCGCCTGTTGCTTCCAGCGTAGGCGGTTGTCACAGGACAACCTTTCTCCATCATAGCATATCGCATCCGCCGGATAAAACCTTGCGGCGCGGCATATTCCTTTGGGAAAAGGCCACAGGCGCAGAAGGGATGGGGGCTGCCGGATGAAGCCGTTATTTGCCTCGGGCGAAAAAAAAGCCATACTGTTTGATCTGAACGGAACGTTGATCGATCCGGCCGCCACGTTCGAGCATGCTTTTCTCGAAGTGGTGGAGGAATTTGCGGCGCGCTGGGACCGCGATGCCGCCGAAACGGCGCGGCTCGCGCTCGCCGCCTACCGCCGCGAGGAGACGCGGCTCGCGCAAACCGGCGCGCGGGCAAGCCGCGGCCGCGCCGGTTCACGCGCCGGCGCTGCAGGCCGCCCGCAGGCCGGCCGCACGCAGCGGGCCGCCTGCCTGCGGGCCGCACTCGCGGGCCTGCCCGCCGGCGGCGCGGGCGCGGCCGAAGCGCTCGGCGCCCGCATCCGCGAGCGCGCCGACGCGCGGCCGCAGCTCTACGCCGACGCACGGCCGTCGCTCGCGGAGCTCGCCGGACGCGGCCGCATCGCGGCCGTGAGCAACGGCTCGCGCAGGCGGCTCCTCCGGCGCATCGAGCGCGCGGGGCTCGGCGATCTGCTTCCGCCTGGCCGCCTGTTCAGCCCGGACCGGGCCGGCGGGCGCGCCAAACCGCATCCCGCGCTATTCCGGCTGGCGCTGCAAGCGCTGAAAGCACGGCCGGAAGATGCCCTGATGGTCGGCGACTCCTGGCGCTGCGACGTGAAGGGCGCTCTTGCGGCCGGGATAGACGCAGCCTGGCTGAAGCAGGGAGACGCCGCCGGTGAACCGGTTCTCCGGCAGTCCAGCAGCAGCCGGATTCTAATCGTGCGGAGCCTGGCGCAATTGACCGATATCCTTCGTTGAGTGCCAAGCTTCACCTGTGAAGCTCTCTTGCCGCGGTCAGTCCATTTACAATGACCGGCGAAATTCCTGCTAAGCGGCTTCTTGCAGTTGTGCTTGGCTGGTAGTTCTCCTCCAGTGGGGCTTCCGGGTAATCCGAACGGGATTTCGAGCCAAGAATAATCAGGCAAAATCCTGCTCTTTCGAGATACATCTTTGGGGAGTGCCGGCTGTCGTGGGTTGGCTGCAAATTGCGCCTCTTATTCTTTCAGCTTCTTCTTAACTCCTCCTGCTGCCTACCGACAATCATGCAAAAATGCATCATTGGCTGCTGAAAAAAACGCCTGCGGCAGGGAATGCTGCGATTATGCAGCATTTGGGCTCCCTATAGCGAGTTTTAGGCCATAAAGCCAAAGGAATGTTGCACTATCGCTGTAATAGGCCTTTCCCTTTTTTCTATCTGGGAATAATCCTGCACATTTGCAGGAATCTTCGATCGAGAAAGTGCGACGCGCCAGTGTTTCGGTGTTCCCGGTGTTCCCGGTGTTCCCGGTGTTCCCGGTGTTCCCGG
>NZ_JCAPET010000059.1:0-11216 GCF_059735245.1 Gorillibacterium sp. sgz306347 | reverse complement strand
GGTGTTCCCGGTGTTCCCGGTGTTCCCGGTGTTCCCGGTGTTCCCGGTGTTCCGGGGGTTATTTCGTTACGCTCGGATGGCCGATGGGTCAAAATACTCGCGGTGTTCGCAGTACACCTGCTCCTCCGGGCTGCTCCTGCGGACAACGCCCAACGCAAAAAACCTCCCGTTTCGCTGCAGGCAGCGGGCAGGAGGTTTTTTGCGTGAAGCCGGCCAAGCCACAAGCCGAAAGGCTGCGGAGTTTGCCGCCAACCCGCGTCTGTCTGATTCGACAAACGCGGCATGGTACGGAGCCGGAAAATTCTTAGATATTCAAATCCTTGCGTTTGGCGGTGACGAGGAAGATGACGCCTTCGCCGATGTTTGTCGTGTGGTCGGCCACGCGCTCGATGTAGTGCGAGACCATCATGAGGTGGGTCAGCTGGCGATTGGTTCGCAGGTCCGTTCCCAGCATGCCGGTCAGCTCGTTCAGGATCTGGCTGTACAGCGCGTCGACCTTGTCGTCCTTTTCGGCCAGCGCCGCGGCCCGGTGAATGTCCCGTTCGGTGTAGGAAAGCAGGCATTCGCGAAGCATTTCCATCGCCAGGTCGGCCATGGCCGGAATGTCCACCAGCGGCTTGACCAGCTGTTCGCCCGCCATCCGCAGGGTAATTTTGGAGATGTCGACGGCATGATCGGCGATCCGTTCCAGGTCTACCGCGATCTTCGTCGCCATTCCGATGATGCGGAGGTCGCTTGCCATCGGCTGCTGCAGCGCAATAAGACGCAGGCACTCCTCTTCGATGCGCAAAAGCATTTCGTCGATTTCGTCGTCTTTCGCGATGATCGCTTTTGCTTTTTCATTGTCCAGATTGCGGAGTGCTTCGACCGACTGCCGAATCTGCTCCTCCACGATGCCGCCCATTGCCAGCAGCTCCCTCTGGAGCCCTTCCAGAGATTGATGGTAGTTCGATCTTGTGTCCATGCGCTGTACGCCTCCTTAGCCGAATCTGCCCGTAATGTAATCTTCGGTCCGTTTGTCGTTCGGATTGGTAAACATTTTTTCCGTATTGTTTGTTTCCACCAGATACCCGTTCAGGAAAAACGCCGTTGTGTCGGAAATCCGCGCAGCCTGCTGCATGTTGTGCGTCACGATGATGATCGTGTAGTTCTCCTTCAGCTGGCCGGTCAGCTCTTCCACCTTCAGCGTCGAGATCGGGTCGAGCGCCGAGGTCGGTTCGTCCATCAGCAGCACATCCGGTTCCACTGCCAGAAGCCGCGCGATGCAAAGCCGCTGCTGCTGCCCGCCGGACAAGCCGAGAGCGGATTTGTTCAAGCGGTCCTTCGCTTCCTCCCAAAGCGCGGCCTGGGTCAGACTGCGCTCGACGATTTCGTCCAGCACCGCTTTTTTCTTGATGCCGTGGATGCGCGGTCCATAAGCGATGTTGTCGTAAATCGACATCGGAAACGGGTTCGGCCGCTGGAACACCATCCCGACGCGTTTGCGCAAGGAGACGACGTCCGTGTCGGGGGCGTAAATGTCTTCCCCGTCCACAATAACGCTCCCGTTGATCCGGACGCTGTCAATCAGGTCGTTCATCCGGTTCAGCGTCCGGAGGAAGGTCGACTTGCCGCAGCCCGAAGGACCGATCAATGCGGTGATGGAGTTTTTCTCGATGCCGAGCTCGATATCGAACAGAGCCTGATTGTCCCCATAGGACAAGTTCAGTTTCTCTACTTGGATTTTATGTGCTGCGTTCACGATTATTTCCCTCCGCTCAGTCTTTTTTGAATCATTCGTCCCGGGATGGCGATGGCCAGGTTAAACACCAGGATGATCAGAACCAGAAGCGCCGCGCTGCCGTCCGCGATCTGCTGCGCATCGGGAGCGAGCGAGGAGGAGCCGGAATACCAGAGGTGCACGGCCAGCGTGCCGCCCATTTCCTTCAGCCCGAAATCCGGGAAGGTGCGGGATGCCGCGGTACCCGCCGTATAGATCAGAACGGCCGTTTCCCCGAGCGCGCGTCCGGCAACCAGGGTGACGCCTGTGATCAAGCCCGGCAGAGCGCTTGGCAGCAGCACCTTGCGAATGGCCTGCCAGCGGCTCGAGCCGAGCGCAAGCGAAGCCTCCCAGTACGAGGAGGGGACCGTCCGGATCGCCTCTTCCGTCACGCGGACGAGAACGGGAAGGTTGAGCAGGGACAAGGTTGCCGCGCCGCTGATGATGGAGATGCGGAACCCGAACCAGCTTACGAACAGAAGAGCGCCGAACAAACCGAAGACGATCGACGGAACCGAGGACAGAGCCTCCACGGAGATCCGGATGAACTGGGTAAATTTATTGTTTTTGGCGTAGACGGACAGGTAGATGCCCGCTCCCACGCCAATGGGAAGCGAAATCAGCATGGACAGGAACAGAATGTAAAACGAGTTGAACAGCATCGGCCCGACGCCGCCCCCCGCGCTGACCTCCGACGGCTTGCCCGTAATGAAGTCCCAGGACAGCTGCGGCAGCCCCCGGCTCAAAATGCGGAATAAAACGAGAGCGAGAATGACGATAATCAGCACGCCTGCCGCCCAGAAAAAAATCGTCGCGGCGCGGTCGGTTGCACGGCTCCGTCTCATAATTTCTCACTCCTTCCGGCTACAATGCGAATCACGATGATCAGGGAAAGCGACAGCAGGAGCAAGACGAGCGCCATCAGATACAGCGTGTTGTTCCAGGTCGTATTGAAGAAGGTGTTGGCCATGTCCTTAACGATCGCCGTCGTCAGAACCGTCGTTGAATCCAGAAGCGAATTCGGGATAACGGGCGCGTTCCCGATGACCATGAAAACTGCCATCGTCTCGCCAATAGCCCGTCCCATGCCCAGAATGATGCCGGTCAGAATCCCCGGCCGGGCGGCGGGCAGCAAAACGCGCCAGATCGTTTGCCAGCGCGTGGCGCCAAGCGCCAGCGAGGCTTCCTCCAGTCGGCCCGGAAGCGAGCGGATTGCGTCCTCGGACACCGAAAGGATGGTCGGCATGATCATGATGGCGAGAACGATGGCCGCGGGTAGAATCCCGTAGCCAGCGCTGCTGCTCCCATTAAACAGTTCTCCGAGAAAAGGCACGATTACGGTCAGACCGATAAGTCCGTATACAACGGACGGAATGCCCACGAACAGATCGGCCGCCGGGCGAAGAATTTCGCGCATCCAGCGGGGGGCGATCTTGGCCATGAAAATAGCGCCGGAAAGCGCCAGCGGCACCGCCAGCACGATGGACAGCAGCGTCAGCAGAAGCGTGCTGTAGAGGAACGGAAAGGCGCCGAAACCGGGATTGCTTTCCGACGAGGGGTTCCAGTTGGTGCCGAAGAAAAACTCGGCGAACGAAACGTCGCGGAAGGTTTTGCTCCCCTGGAATCCGACGAAGATGATAATCGAGAAGATAACTGCGGCCACCAGCACGGCGCTCAAAACAAACAAAAACCGCATGCTCCGGTCTTTCCGGGCCTGCCGCAATGACCATCCCGTTATTCGGCCTTTTCGGTTATCTTTCGCGCTGTGTCGATCCGAGTATACGGACATGAAAAAACCTCCGTCAGGTAAGATTGATGCTTTAACGCCTTCTCTAACTATAGATAACAATTGTTAATGGAACACCTTACATTTGTTATCGCAATGTAAACGTTAAGGGTTTGTAAAGAGGCGCCTGGCACCATCGCCAAGATGCGATCCTGATGAGACAAAAAGCCCCTAGCGGGGCTTTTTGTTTGAGGAGCACTTTTGCGGATAACCGGATATTATTGTTTGATGAGGTCGGCCGGCAGGAAGCCCATTTTCTCTACTTCCGGGCTTTCAATGAACTCTTTGCTCATGATGAACTCAAGGAATGCTTTGGTTGCGCCGGTTGGCTCGCCCTTGGTGTACATATGCTCGATGCCGTACAGGACGTATTTGCCGCTTTGGATGTTCTCTTTGGAGAATTCCGCGCCGTCCAGCTTCAGGCCTTTTACGTCGCCCGTTACATAAGGAGCGTCGACATAACCGATAGCGCCCGTGCCTTGTGCAACAGCGGTGGCAACCGTTTTGCTGGATTCTTGCGTTACGCCGCCGGTAGCGAAGTCGCCGCCGTCGAGGATGATCGATTTAACCAGTTTGCGGGAGCCCGAGCTTTCCTGACGGTGGATCAGGTTGATCGGTTTGTCTTCTCCCCCGACTTCTTTCCAGTTCGTGATTTTGCCCGTGAAGATGTCGGCGGCTTGCTGCTTCGTCAGGTTGTCGACCGTAACGTCCTTGCTCACGATCAGAACGAACGGAGCGACAGCTACTACATGGTCAACCAGGTCGGTGTATTGCGGATCGGCTTCCACGTCGGAGCTGCCGATGTCGGATACGCCTTCGGCAACGTTCTTCACGCCGGTACCCGAACCGCCGCCCGTTACGGCAACGTCTACTTTGTCGTGCTGGGCCATGAACTTCTCGCCGGCCAGCGTAACCAGCGGCTGGAGCGCCGTGGAGCCGGAAGCGGAGATGCTGCCTTCGATGGCGTCGGCAGGCGCCTGGGAAGCGTCAGCGGATGCGGAAGGCGATTCGGCCGGCGTGCTGGCGGAGGCGGAAGGCGACGTAGAAGCGGATGCGTCGGTATCTGTGTCTTGTCCGCAACCCGCGAGAACCCCCAAAGCTAACGTAAGTGCTGCAGTAAGGCTCAACCATTTTTTCGACATGAGTTTCATGTCCTCCTTCGAATGTGTTGATTTTGTTTGTTGTCTACAAGAACAACTATACCAGTGCTTTGTAAATCAAAAACCAGAAGTAGGTTAAGGCCATGTAAATTTTCGCGCCCGGTTTTGCCTCCTTCTTAATTTGGGAACGTTTCATGAATTTACACTCGGAAAACATTCCCTCCCGTTTCGTTTAATACTTTTCTCCTATACTGTGGGCAGCATCGGAGCGGTTCCGGGTCTTTGGACGGAGCAGCCCGTGAACGCATTATAATAGGTAGGAAAAAGGGGATGACTCGGATGGATCGTTTGACCGGTTGGTTTCGCAACTCCCTGATGGTCCGGCTCGCGCTCGGATTTGCGGCGGTAATTCTGGTGTTTGTCGGGGTGGCGGGCTACAACCTGGTGCAGGTGCGGCACGCAGAAAGGCAGATGGAGGAGCAGACCGCGAAGACCGACCTGAAGCAAACGGCGCTGGAGGCCAAAGTGCTGGTGCAGCAGTTAAAGGACGATTCGTCCGGTTACATGATCTCTATGAACGAGACCTATGCCGAGTCTTTTAATCAGAAAAGACCCATGCTGGAGGAAAAAATCAAAACGATCGGTGCGGCTGCCGTGACCAAGGAACAGCGGAGCCGGCGCGGCAAGCTCGTCCTGGCGGTCAATTCGTTCCTGGAGACGTTTGACCGGGCCTATTTTGTCGTCAACAACAGCTCCATGGCCGAAGCCGATGTAAAACGCAACGTTGAAATGGTCTACAGCGAATCCCAGGAAGCGCGGGATGCCGTCTTTGCGGTATTGGATCAATTTTACGCCGAATTTGAACAAGGCCAGACCGCCGCGGTCGCTTCGACAAAAAGCGGCATGGACAAAACGATGCTGGCGATGCTGCTGGCGCCCGCCGCCACTCTCTTGTTCGCTCTTCTCGTCGCCGTGCTCCTGATCCGCTCCTTTGTCCGGCCCGTCCGCAAGCTGGAAAAGGCGGTTGGAGCAATCGCGTCCGGCGACCTGCGGCATAAAATCCGTTCCGGCTCACGTGACGAGCTGGGCCGCCTGAGCGACAGCTTTGACGCGATGGCGAACCGGGTGAGCGGCATGGTCGGCGGAGCCCGAACCATCGCGGAGTCGCTCAGCGGCCATTCAGCGGAGTTCGAGCGGCTTGCCCGCGAAACGGCCGGCGAAAGCGGCGAGGCGCTGCGCTCCATCGACGAAATTGCGGCGGCCGCCGGTCAGCAGGCGGAGCGGGCGGACCAATGCGCCCGGCACATCGCGCAGCTTCGAACGGAAATCGGCGGTGTCCGGGAAGCCGCCGAAGGCATGCAGGCGGAGAACGAGACGGCGGAGCGGCGGCTTGCCAGCTGCGCCGATTCGGTCGGGGCGCTGAAGGAGTCGGCCGCCGAATCGGAGGCGCTGATCAAGCAGGCGGTCGAAGCGATGCGGGAGCTCAGCGAAAGCTCGGGGCAAATCGGCAGCATCACCCGCTCCATCGGAGCGATTTCGGCGCAGACCCATGTGCTTGCACTGAACGCGGCCATTGAAGCGGCAAGAGCCGGGGCCGCCGGCAGAGGCTTTTCGGTCATCGCGGAGGAGGTGCGCAAGCTTTCTTCGGAGACGACCCGGCTGACCAAAGGAATCGCCGATATCGTTTCGCTCAACAGCGAACGGACCGGCGAAGCGGAAACAGGGCTTCTTCGCGCCCGTGACGGGCTTGACCGGCAAAACGGCCGGGTAGCCGAAACGCTGAACGCTTTCGACTCTATCCGGCTCTCGATGAACGGAATCAGCCGGATGATCCGCGACACGCACGGCCGCGTCCAGCAAGCGGACCGGGAGAGCCTGGGGCTGGCCGACGCGGTGACGGAGATGGCCGCTTATGCGCAGGAGACAGCAGCAGGCGCAGAGCAAATTCATGCGGGCGCCATCCGGCAAAACGGCTCGGTGGTCTTTATTTCACAGGAGGCTGAAGCCATTCATGCGTTGGCGCAAAGCCTTTATGCCGAAATCGGGCAGTTTCAGGTAGCGGAACCGGCTTCAGTACCGTCGTCCTCTGCCGGTTGGGGCGGTTCGGAGGAAAATTTGGAAGCCCGAGACCAGGACCTGGGCGGCGTTCCCGTGGAGGCGGCCAGCGCAGCCGGCTTTCAGGCGGATGCGCTCCTGCTTTCCGCAGACCCCTTCGCCGAGGACGGAAGAGAAGCCGGTTCGCATCCGGCTGCCGGACAAGGCGTCCTTTCCCCGCAGGCTAACCCCCCGGCCGCCAAGCAAGAAGCTAATGAAGAAGCTAAGGAAGCCAAGGAAGAAGAAAAAGCGCTCTTGACGGTTTAACCCCTAGGGCGAAAAAAAACATCGCCCCGAAACGGCACTTTGTCTCAATAGACAAGGTGCCGTTTTTCGGTGCGATGCGTGTTGTCTTCCATTACTAAGCGCCCGGTTCCATTTAAGCAGGCACTCTCCGCTCTATTGGCATTCGCCGGTTTACAGCAGGTGATTGAATACAGGGGTTTCTTCCACAAACGAGACGGGAAGCCCGGGAAACCATTGCCTCACTTGTTCCGCCAGATAGGCCATGCCCGCCTCCTCGCTTTTCAGGTGGCCGATCACCAGGAGCGCTTTCTTATGCCCATGCTCATTGGCATCGCGCACGTATTCCGGTGTTTCCCACTCATGGCCTTCGCCCGCGATCACCAGGTCCGCTCCGTGCTGAAAAAGCGGAATCGCCATCGCCCCGCTGCCCCCGTAGCCCGGAGCCAGGGCGACTCGCCGGCACAGCAGCGCCGGATCGCCGACGAGCCGGATATAAGGGAGACCCAGCTTGCCTTTGACATGCTCAGCCAATTCGGCCGCGGTGGACGGCGGCAGCTTCAGATACCCGTATTCCCCGGCCTTTCCCTCCTCCGCTTCCCAGCCCAGCGCTCTCCGCATCCCTTCCAGAATGCCATCCGGCTCGTAGCTGTGCCAGTAATCGTGAAAGCGGAAAATGGCCATGCCGGTTTCTTCGATTAATTGTTTTTTTGCTTTGCCGACCGGATCGTCTCTCATCCACTCCGCTCCGTCGTTATGCTCGTAAAAGGTCGGCTCGTGCGTGATCAGCAGGTTGGCCCCGCGCGCCGACGCTTCCTTGATAACCCGGCTGGTCGCCGTAAACGCAACCGCCACTCCTTTGACTTTTGCATCAGGACTTCCGCATTTCAGCGTGTCCACGGTTTCGCCTTCCAGCTCCACCGGTTTTTTCAGCCTGCCGATGATGTCTCCTACGGTCCATTCCATATGCGACCTGTCCCCTTCCTTCATTTGCCGAGCTGTTCTTCCAAGCGAATCTTTCCGCCGTCTCGCCTCACCGGTTCATTTTACCACAGCCGCAGCAGGAACCAACCGTGCTGCTTGGCTCCGATTCGCCGGGTTCGTCCCTTTTTCGGCCGGAAGCGCAAAAAAGGACCGGCCGTTACGGACCGATCCTACATTATGCTTTAGTGGTTCTTATTGGTTCAGGTAAACGGTTTTGCCCGTTTTGGCGGACTCGTAGATCGCTTCCAAAATCTCGGATACGACCAGGGCTTGCTCCGGAAGAACGACCGGGTCCTTGTCTTCGAGAATGGATTCGATCCACAGTCGCGCTTCGAGGTGCGCTTCGTTCTCGGATTCGCCCGAGTAGAACGCAACTCCGCCGGCTTTCGTGTCTATCTTGGTTTCCCACAGACGGCTGTGCTCTTCGCCGTTCAAACGCAGGCCGTCTTCCATGTCGGCGCCGCCTTCGGTCCCGCAGAGCGTAACTTTCGCTTCTTTGACGTCAAGCGTGTTCAGCGCCCAGGAAGCTTCGAGGAAAATGGATGCGCCGTTTTCGAACTTGATCATGCCAAACGCGGAATCCTCTACCGTAAATGCTTTCGGGTCCCAAGGACCGAAGGCGTTGGCGGCGTTTTCTTTGTCGGCCAGCTTGTGGTAGACGGAACCGGTTACAGAGACCGGCTTGTAGTTGTTCATGAACCACAGCGTCAGGTCAAGCGCGTGCGTGCCGATGTCGATGAGCGGGCCTCCGCCTTGCTTTTCTTCGTCCAGGAAAACGCCCCAGGTCGGAACGGCGCGGCGGCGGATCGCATGGGCTTTGCCGAAATACACGTCGCCCAGCTTACCGGATTCGGCCACTTTCTTCAGGTGCTGGCTGTCCGGACGCAGGCGGTTTTGGTAGCCGATGGTCAGCTTCTTGCCGGTGCGCTTCGCGGCTTCGAGCATGGCGCGCGCGTCTTCGGCGGTTTTGGCCATCGGTTTTTCGCACATGACGTGCTTGCCGGCTTCCAGAGCGGCGATCGAAATCGGAGCGTGGGAATCGTTCGGCGTACAAACGTGAACCACGTCAATGCTTTCGTCTTTCAGCAGTTCTTTGTAATCCGCATACACTTTGCTGTCCGGGGTTCCGAAGTCCGCTTTCGCTTTCTCGGCGCGCTCGGGCACAATGTCACAGAAGGCCACGAGTTCAATCGTCTTATCGACTAAACGGGCCAAGCTGGGAAGATGCTTGCCGTTGGCAATTCCGCCGCAGCCGATTACGGCCACTTTTAACTTTTTCGACATCTGGGAAATCCTCCTTTGAAGTAGAAACCGCTTTTCATTAACGCTGGGTCATACTAAAATAAAGTATAGCATCCCCTTTTAAAAATGTAATGTTTGATCTGGTTCAACTTGTATGTATTTTTGGCATCAGGAGGCGGCGACGTGGAAATTTTCAAGGAAGACATCGAATACGACAATCCATTTTTGTGCATGAAAATGTTTGAAACGAACCGGCGTCTTCCCGGCGAGATGTGCAACTGGCATTTTCATAAGGAGATGGAAATCCTTGTCCAGCTTGAAGGCGAGCTGGAGATTCACGTTGAAGAGGAGACCTACAACCTGCGGGCGGGCGACGTTATTCTGATCGGCTCCTCGCAGCTGCACCGCGACCGCATCCTGACTGAGCGCTGCCGCTATTATGTTCTCCAATTTGACATGCAGTATTACATCGAGCCGAGCGTGATGCCGTATTACAAGCTGTTTCTTGAACCCGAATTCCCGCTGAGCCGGCTGAATTACGTGTTCCGCGAGCAGGAAAACATCCGCCGCATGGCGCACGAGCTGGTGCGCGAGATCCATCAGGAGCAGCAGATCAAGCACGAGGGGTATGAAATCGCCGTGAGCATTCTGCTCAAGCGGTTCTTTCTCATGCTGCTCCGGCACGACAACCGCAAGCTGCTGAACCACCCCGAAAGCGCGGACCTCATCCGGCTGAAGCCGGTGCTGGAGTACATCGACCAGCACATCGAGGACAAAATTCACGTCGAAGAAGCGAGCCGGGTCGCCAACGTCAGCTACTACTACTTCGTGAAATTTTTCAAGAAGGTGCTCGGGATGTCGTTCCTGGAATACGTCAACTACAAGAAGATCAAACGCGCCGAGCGCTACCTGCTCACCCGGGACATCAGCATCGCCGAGGTCGGCGAAACGATCGGCATGCCCAACATGGCGCATTTTTATAAGCTCTTCAAAAAATACAACGGCTGCTCCCCGAACGAGTACCGCAAGAAGATGCTGGAATGGTCACGCTGACCGCCAGGGAATGAACGGCAAAAGCCCGGAGCCGCGCTGGCGGTCCGGGCTCTTGATTTTGTGGCCGGGTTATTGCAGAACGCTCCATTTCAGATCAAAGAAAACAGGAATATAATAATCCATCTCAACCCATTCAAACTCCAGCTCCCAGTTCAACTGGGCGACCAGAATATTTTTGTGTTCATCCGTCCGGATTCTCCATTTTCCCGATTGAAAAGCAAGCCCCTGCTCCATAAGCTTCAGCACTTCCCCAAAAGGAATATTGCCTGTAACCTCACGTTCAAGACGTTCCACTTCTTTGATGTATCTTTGCTCCTTCAATTCTTCTTCATCCGGCGCTTCGGAATCCCATACCAATTCAAAATCAAAACCTTTTAAATCACTTTGTAATACAGAGTCTCTAAACTCATCCGTAACAAAACATAATAAGCTTTCATCACCTGATGCTTTAAAAATCGGTTCCCCTAATAACGATTTCTCATGAAAAGCATACCGGGAAAAACCGGCTGGTATAGTATCTCCAACAAATTTTTTTAATGACTTTTTATAATCTATACAATCTATTAAGTTTGTTATATTAATTAAGTATAAATTCAGTTCATCCGGTAACAATTTTAAAACTTGACATTTTCCTTCCAGTAGAGGAGATAAACGCTTAACTGCCCTTTCACTAAAAACAGCTGTCCTAAAGAAAAAATTGGGACTATCAGAGAGCTTTTTTCCATATATTTTTTCCACCTTAAACGGAACCCAGTTTTCAATGGGTTTCCCATCATAGTTATATCTATTAGAAATATTAAAATCTTCCTCATCTTGAGTAGTTACCGAGCAATATTTTTCACGAGCACTTTTAAGCTGCCATACTTTCATTAAAATCCTCCTTTGTCCGTTTAACTTATATGTACTTCTCCTAGGGCGTGTATGCAAACCTCATGCCAACCAGATCATGGAAGAA
>NZ_JCAPET010000058.1:0-24638 GCF_059735245.1 Gorillibacterium sp. sgz306347 | reverse complement strand
GCGCCCCGGGCGACGGTTTTGGATCGTTGCATCTGATCAGCGCCCTGGGCGGCGGTTTTGAATACGGTTGTCCCGTTACCCTGCTGCACCACATTCGTTACGTCCAGCCTTTGCGTTCCTTCAGCCGTTCGATATGCGCCAGGTGATGGGCACCGTGCCAAGCGTAAAGCCCGGCGCTGTAGGCCAGCTTCAAGTCCTCGCCTGACTCCGGGTGATGGAACGAGCGGCCCCACTGCTCTTCGTCCAGAGAGCGCAGCAAAACGGTCCAGCGGGCGTGAAGCGCTTCAAGCAGACGGAGCGAAACCTCGACCGGCATCGACCGGCCGTCGGCAAGCTCCGCCCACCGGTCCTCCGCGTACGGCTTGATGACCGGTTTTTCTTCGGTCAAGGCCAGCTTGAACCGGGTATAGCTGTTCAGATGGCTGTCCGCTACGTGGTGCACCGTCTGCCGGACGGTCCAGCCCCCTTCCCGGTACGGCGTGTCCAGCTGTTCGTCCGTAAGCCCCGCGACGGCTTGGGCAAGCGCGGCGGGCAGCGCTTCGATTTTCGCCACCCATTCCTCCCGTTCTTTCCGGGTTACGTTCCCTGCATGCGTGAATTTGCCGATCGGATACCGAAGATCTTCCATTTGGGTTCCTCCTTTTTTGAACGAAAATTTAAACCGGAACTCCGTCCAAGTCCCATCCACGAAGGATGTCTTTTTTGACGTCCCGGCTTGCTTGTCTTGCCGTTCTTTTAGCAAAAGCTTCTTGGTTCGGAACCAAGCGGCGGGGATGAAGGGCGGGGATGAAGCGGTTGGGCCGCAAGCAAACGATACCCAGGCAACGGTGATGTGAATAAGTGCAGAGCGGCACTTATTTCCCATGCTATCCCGCTCCTATTGCGAATAGTAGCATATACGCACTTATTTCTTTAAAAAGAAGCGATTTTCAGAGAAAACCGGAGAAATAATTGCCTTTTTGCATCTATTCAGCTAAAAGTGGCGGATTAGGGCAAGATTAGTTGCTTTTATGCACCTACTGCCCATCCCTAAGAGCAAAAGGCACCCGAGATAGTAGGGGGTTCGGGTCTTAACCGCCCGTGTGCCGGCGGACGACCCTAAACTGCTTTTTCCAAACTACGATATCGGATGGGGCTTAGCTTCCGGGTCGCTCCGACGTCTCCCAGCGTCCCTCGTATTCCATGTGATCCGCCGCCGCCAGCGCCGCCTCCCGGCCGAACAGCCGGGCCACAACGTGCAGCGACAGGTCGATGCCGGCGGAAATGCCGGCCGATGTCACGAGGCTGCCGTTGTCGGTATAGCGCGCTCTTTCTTCCACGCTCGCGCTCTCGGGAACCGTTTCGCGCAGCAGGCCGTACGCCGAATGGTGCGTGGTCACGCGCTTGCCCGCAAGCAGCCCGGCCTTGGCCAGCAGAAGGGCGCCCGTGCATACGGACATGACGATTTCCGCCGCCGGAGCGGTTTTTTCGATCCAGCTGACGAGCTCGCGCCGGTGCATTTCCCGCCGGGTTCCCTTCCCGCCTGGAACAACCAGAATATCGGGCGGCGGACAGTCCTCCAGCGTATAAGCCGGATTGACGCCAAGACCTCCCCGCGCCCGCACCGGCTGACCGGTTTCGGCCACGGTATAGACTCGAAAACGCGCCCCGTCCAGCCCCGCTACCGAAAACACCTCAAACGGTCCGCAAAAATCCAGCACTTCCACCTCGTCGAAAATCAGCACCGCAACATTGCGTGTCCGGCTCACAGCAATCCCCCCCTGCATTTTTGGCTTCCATCAGCTTCGGTAGGCAATTTCTCCGTTGACTACGGTCATCGTTGCCGCCGCTTCCGGCAGCCGCTCGGAGTCTCCGAACGGATTGCGGTCGACCACCGTAAAATCGGCGGCATAACCTGGCGCAAGCGAGCCCCGGAAATTCGCTTCGCCCGCCGCCAGCGCGCTTCCTCGCGTGAACAGGCCGACGGCCTCTTCCGCGGACAGCTTTTCGCCGGGCAGGTAGCCTTCGTGCGTCTCGCCCGGCTTGCGGCGCGCGATGGCCGCATACAGGCCGAGGAACGGGTTCAGCGGCTCGATCGGCGCGTCACTGCCCCCGGCACACGGAATGCCTGCCGCAAGCAGCTTGCGCCACGCGTAGCCGTACTCCGCCCGCTCCGGCCCCAGCCGCTCCATGACCCAGGGGAAATCGCTGGTCACAAAATGCGGCTGGATGTCCGCCGCAAGCGGAAGGGCGCGCATGCGCGCAAGCAGCTCGGGCCGCAGCACCACCGCGTGGATCAGCCGGTCCGGGAGCGGCTTTGCGGCCATCCCCGCGTCCGGACGAGCGGATGCCGGAGCGCCGGGCGAAGCCTTGCCGCCGGGAAACAAGCCGGCAGGCGGGCTGGCGGCGGACAGCGCGCGTCCGCCGGACGCGGCGAGCGGGTGCGCTTCCATCGCCCGCAGGGTCAAATCCGCCGCCTCGTCCCCGATCGCGTGGACGGCAACCGGAAAGCCGAGCCGGCGAGCGTCGGCCACAAGGACGTCAAGCGCCTCCTCCGAATGGATGGCGATGCCCCGGCTGCCCGGGTCATCGTGATACGGCTCGGCGAGAAGCGCCGTGCGCCCGCCCAGCACCCCGTCGGCGAAAATCTTGGCGCCGCCGATACCGAGCCAGGCGTTCCCCGCCCCGCCGGAAAGGCCGAGCGCCGCAGCTTCCTCCAAAAACGGATAATACAGCAGCTGGTGCGTCCGGAGCCGAATCCCTTCCTCATGAAGCTCCCGGTAAATGCGCAGCATCGTGTCCACGCTTCCCAGGTAACGAAGATCGTCCGTATGGACCGCCGTCAGGCCAAGGCGGAGCGCATCCAGACAGGCGCGGCGGATGGTGTCTTTCCGGGCCGTGTAATCCGGCTCGGGAAGCACATCCTGAAAAGGCGCGGCCGCATCCTCGTAGATTCGCCCCGTCAGCCGTCCGCTCGCGTCCCGCCCGTACGCGCCGGACGCCGGATCGGGCGTCGACGCCGTCACGCCGGCCCGGCGAAACGCCTCCGAGTTGCCGAGATAGGAATGGAAGCAGACCCGGGTCAACAGGACCGGATGGCGGTCCGTGACGGCGTCCAGCTCTTCCATGGTCGGTGCCACAGCGGGACGGAAGGCGTTCTCGTTCCAGTTCTGGCCGAGAATCCATTCGCCTGGCGGCGTCGCTTCCGCGCGCTCGCGCAAAAGACGCAGCATGTCTTCCTTGGAATTTGCTGCGGTGAAATCAAGCGCCGCCAGCTTCATGCCGTGCATGGAAAGGTGCATGTGGCTGTCCGCCAGTCCCGGCAGCACCCAACCGCCCTCCCAGTCTACGGTTTCAAACGGTTTCCCGGCGGCCTGAAGCCGTACATCCGCCTCCTCGCCCGCCGCCCGGATCACGCCGTCTTCAACGTAAACCGCCAGCTTCCGTTCGCCGGAAGCTCCGAGCGCCTGCCTTCCGTTTATGAACAAAATCTTCCTCATTTCCCGCACGCTCCTTCCTTTTTCCCTTTGCCTTGCATTTTCCGTTTTCACCGCAAGGATTGCAAGTGCCGCCTGATTTCACTTATTCCGCTCGTCTTCCGCTTTTCTTTTCCGGGCTCAGTCTGGTTGCCTCTCGCCGCAAAAGACTTGTATAATGGCAAAACAAACATATGTTTGCATCACGAATCCGCATCGGAGGTCTTATGAAAGGTTCGACCCATCTGGCCATCGGCGCCGTTATCGGCGTGACGCTGGCCGCCGCTTATCCGCTGTCCTGGCCCGCTTCCGCCCTGTACCCGGCCGTCGCCTGCTTCTCCGCGCTTGCCTCGGACCTCGACGGCCCCGGGACGCTGAGCTCGCGCGTGGACAAGCTGTCCCGCCTGCTGTCCCGTCTCCTGCCCGGCGCGGGACTCGCGGCCGCCGCATACGCTGCGGTCCTATACTTCGCGTATGGCCGCTTCTCGCCCGCATGGACCCTTGGCGCGGCAATCGCTCTGCTGCTCGGCCTCGTGGTGCGCGAGGGAACCCTCCGCAACGCGCTGGTCAGCGTGATCGGCGTGGCCCTCCTGTACGCCGGCTGGCGCCAAAACGCCCCCTGGCTCATGGGCCTCGGCGCTTTCGTCGTCTGGGTGCCCTGGCTGAAGCACCGGGGGCTCAGCCATACCTTATGGGCGCTGATCGCCTGGAGCCTGATCGGCAAAAACCTGGAGCAGCAGCTCGGCATTCCCGGTCTTGCCGCCGCCGCAGGCCTGGGGTACGCCTCCCATCTTGTGGCTGACACCCTCACGCCAAGCGGGGTCAAATGGCTGTACCCCCTCGGCAAAAAATCGTTCAAAATCCGCCTGTAACCGCGATCGCAAAACCGGCATCCCCGGTGTTCGCGAAGTCCTCCGCAGCCAGTTCCCTTTGCAAAGTCCTCCGCAGCCAGTTCACAAGGTACGCCACTGGCGGCCGGCGTTTGCCCCAAGCTAAAAGCCGGGTCCGAGCGGCTTGGCGGCCGGCCCGGCGCAAAACGCCGGTCTCCCCGCCGGTGGTCCTCAGCAGCCGGAGGGACACGGCTTCCGGCTCTGCACCCGGTACCACTGCTTGTACAGCCCGGCGAAGCCCAGCTTGGCATACAGCCGCAGGGCGGGCTCATTGTCCTCCAGCACCTGGAGGTAAACCTCCTCCGCCCCCTCCTGCTTTGCATCGCCCAGCAGATGCAGGACGAGCGACTCCCCGTACCCGCGCCGGCGCTGCGCCGGGTCCGTCACAATGTCAAACAGCCCGGCCCGTTTGTCCTGGACAACGGCCAGCCCGCAGGCGACCGTCCGTCCTTCCTCCTTCAGCTCCGCGAAGCGGCAGGCAAGCGGGTGGCTGCCGAACATCCGGCGGATCGTCTCACGGTGCATTTCCTGCCGGGGACTGAGCGCGCAAAAGGCATCCAGCCACTCTTCCGTAAGCCCGCCCGAGAAATGGATGCCGTCATGCGCGGGCTCGGGCAGCTCCCCGAGCCGCAGCCTCTGGATGCTTACCGGCTCGACCACCGCATAACCCCGCTCCGCCAGCAGGGCATCAAGCCCCTCCGGCTCCGCCGCTTCCGTCATCTGAAAGACGGCCGCCTGCCCCTTTGCCGCGTAAAAGGCTTCGGCATAGGCCGCCTTTTCCTCCAGCGGAAGGCGGGACGGATAATGGGGCAGCACGCTGTTGGCCCGTTTCGTATAGCCGTCCGCCAGCCGCAGCACCCAACCGTCGTAATGCACCGTGTGCAGGGAAGGCCAAGCGTTGGCCGCCCATTCCTGATAATCGCGGATCGTCTTGTTCATGCTTCGTTCCCCTCCGTCTCTCCTTGTGCCGCCGGCGGCGCCTCAAGTTCCAGCGGCGCCCCCGTCCGCGATAAAATTAACCATCCGGTAAATTTTTTGGGCTTCGGCGTTCTTTTTCCTCCGGGAGAGGGTAAAAATAAGAACAAGCTCATACCCGGAGGTGTCCAACCACATGAACCGACCGCTTTTCCGCTGGCTGAATCCCGTGCTTTACGTTGCCGTTTTAATCGTCAATTACTTGTCCAACGCCCTTCCCTTTTACGGGCGCACGACCGGTGAAATTTCAGACAAGTTCCATACGCACATCACGCCGGCCGGATACGTGTTCGGCATCTGGGCGCTGATTTATGTTCTCCTGGGCGTTTTTATGGTGTATCAGGCATTGCCCGCGTCGCAAAACAAGGAGATCGTCCGGAAAACCGACGGCTGGTTCGCGTTGACCTGCGTGTTCAACATCATCTGGCTGTTCCTGTGGCATGCCGAGGATTTGGTCTGGTCGACCATCGTCATCGCGCTGCTTTTGATCAGCCTGATGGCGATTTATGTAAACGTGCGCTCGCTCTCCCGCTCTTCAACCGTGGGAGAACGCTGGTTTGTCCGCCTGCCGTTCAGCATCTATCTGGGCTGGATCAGCGTCGCCACGATCGTCAACATCACGATCCTTCTCATGGAAAGCGATTGGAACGGCTTCGGCCTGTCCTCCCAAACCTGGGCCGTGCTGCTTATGGCCGTCGCGCTCGGACTGGCGCTATGGATCGGCTGGCGGTACAAGGACATCCCGTTTATGCTTGTCTTTGTCTGGGCGTTTATCGGCATTGCCGTCGAGCAGCGGAATTACCCCTTCGTTATGTGGACGGCGCTCGTGTTCGCGGCGTTTCTGGTGTTCTTTATCGTCCTGCGATTGTTTAACCGGAACGGGGGACGCACTGGGGCAAAACCCGCCCGCGTGCGCTGACAAAAGCGGCCGGGCCGCCTCCCGTCCGGATACGCGCCGGAGGAAAGGCGGCCCACCGCGGCTTCAAGCGCAAGCGACCTCTCTCTTCACGCCCGCCGCCGCCCGATTTACCGCATCCGCGTTGCGCCGACCAGCACCGCCATGACGACCAGGGCGGGCAGCAGGTCGGCGGCGCGGACTTTTTGGATTTCCGGCAAGTTTAACCCCACCCGATGATCAGGATGCCACCGGAGCCCGAGGCCGGGCGTGAGCACCAGCGCGGTCATGCCGTCCTTCCGTTTTCATTATTCATCTGATCCAAAAAAGCCTTAACGGTTTCTCCCGCTTCTTTTGGCATTTGCATCCAAACATAAGCATGAATAGAGCCGGGTATATTTTTTATTTCGAATTTGGACACCATGGAGCTGAATGCCTTCAAACTATGCCTGATTCCTTCATTATTCCGTTCCTCTTCGCTAGGGAGGAACAAGATCGGGCACTGTACTCTTGAATAATAGTTTTCAAATGCAACCTCCCAATATTTCTGAATATATTCCGATCTCACATGATTCTGATAGTGGCTGACAATCGTTCCTTCCTCTGTCTCGACCATGGTGCTCTCGAGAAAGGATGCGACGTGCTTGTTCCAGACACCTTGCTTTACGAAACCCTCTTTTGCCTCGGCAAGATATTCCTCCCGCGAATCGGCTTTCGGAATTTTACGCTCCGATAGTTGAACGCGCATCATACCTTTTTCCCGCTCGATCTCTTCCTCGCTGCCATTAAATAACCCGAATTCTCCGAACTCATTGTATAATGCGCCCTCGCAAACCAATGATGCAACTTTCTCCGGGTGGGAGGCTGCCAGGCATAGCCCAACCTCCGCCCCCATTGAGCTGCCTACAACATGACAGACGTCGATCTTTAGTGCCAGAAGCAGAAGATACACATCGTTCGCCATATCTTCAATATGATAGCCCGTCTCCGGTTTATCCGACTTTCCATGTCCGCGCAGATCGGGCGCTACAATCCGGTACGACTTGGAGAAAAGAGGCAGTATCCCGTCCCACATGTTCAACGTACCGCCGCTGAAGTGAAGGAACAGGATGACAGGCTTAGACTCAGTTGAATATCTTACATTTAACTGAATAGAGTTTTCCAATGTTATCCGCTTCTCGATCATCCGTTAAGACTCCTTATTATGTAGTAATAACCGAACCTTCTCATCCAAAGAGTTGCCGCTGCTTACGATACGGCTCCCCGCTTTTGATCGCCAAGGACAAGCCGATGACGCACGTAAAAAGGCCGCCCGCGTGCAGCATGTTCTGGTGCATGCTTTCCTTCGTTTTGGGAATCACCCGCCCGATCAAGCCGGATGATTGCCGCCGCATTTACCGCCGTCCCCCATAACGCCATGTGCCGTTCCCGCCTTCCGCTGTGCAATTTTTCCCATCATTGTACTTGTTTTACGGACGGGCCGCCAGAACATTTTTGCAAAAAAACGGGTTGCCGCCGTTCATTTTTGTGTTAAGATGGGGAGGAATTCCAACCGGCGCGTTTAACCGCGCCGCTGCGCAGCATTCACACTGGGGGGGCCGCAAGGCTGAGATGGACGAACGTCCGGACCCTTTGAACCTGATCCGGGTCATACCGGCGGAGGGAAGTGGGAACGAATGACGGCGTCCGTCCGGGGCCTTTTTACCGGTTTTCCCGTGGCGATTCCGTTCGATTCTTTCGACCGCTCCTCTGCCGGAGCGGTCTTTTTGCGTTTGCCGAAGCCGTGCGAAAGGAGAAAGCGATAAAGATGGTTTATCCCGAGCTTCACTGGATTCTGAACGCCCCCTTTCCGCACCCGCAGCTGGCGGCGGACGCGCAGGTATTTGTCGATTTCATCCACCTGCGGGACAAAACCGCCTCCGCCCGCGAGCTTCTCGGCTATGCCGAACGGCTGCTTGCGGCCGGTCTGCCGCCGGAGAAGCTGGTCGTCAACGACCGGATTGACGCCGCCCTGCTGGCCGGAGCCGGAGGCGTGCAGCTGGCCTGGCACAGCCTGCCCCCCGCGGCGGTCAAGCCGCGATGGCCGTTCCTGCGGGTCGGCCGCTCCGTGCATTCGCCCGAGGAAGCCGAGGAAGCGGCGGCGGCGGGCGCGGACTACGCGCTGTACGGCCACGTGTTTCCGACCGCCTCCAAGCCCGGCCTCCCGGGGCGCGGGCTCGCCGGACTCGCGGAAACGGTCCGCCGCTGCCGCATCCCGGTCATCGCGCTCGGCGGCATCCGCCCGGAGCATGCGAAGGAAGTGCTGGCGGCGGGCGCAGCGGGCTTTGCCCTCCTGTCCGGGATCGGCGCGGCGGACGACCCCGTCCGCGCAGCGCGCCGCTACCGGGAGGCGGCGGACCGCGCCGCTCTCGCCGGAAGCGGAAGCCCGGCGGGCGATGCCGCCGGGCTTCCGCCGGAAAGCAAAAAGCCTTCCGGCGGCGGGGGAGGTGAGCGGAAATGAAAGTGAACGTGAACGGCCGGACCCTGGAGCTGGACGAGTCCTGCCGGACGCTGGCGGATTTGCTGGAGCAGCCCGAATGGAAGGGCCGGAAGCTCGTGGCGGAGCTGAACGGCGAAATCCGGCTGGCGGACAGCTACGCGTCCTCGCGGCTCGCCGAGGGCGACCGCATTGAGCTGGTGCATTTTGTCGGCGGCGGCTGAGCTGCGCTTTGGTTAAAGCGCAATCCGGCTCCCCCGGAAAGGAGAAACCCATGAACCAACACCCTGCCATGCTCGCGGTTCGCGGGCTGGAGTACCGCTATCCCGGCGAACCGGGTCCCCCGCTCTTCGCCGGCTTTGGCCTGACCGCCCGGGAAGGCGAGCTGGTCGCCCTGATCGGCCCGAGCGGCTGCGGCAAAAGCACACTGCTGAAGCTCGTCGCCGGGCTGCTGGAGCCGGATGCGGGCGAAATCCGGCTCTCGCGTTCCGCGCCGCTCGCCGCCGCGGAACGGATCGGCCGGTCCGCCTATATGCCGCAAAAGGATCTGCTGCTCCCCTGGCGCACCGTGCTGCAAAATGCGATGCTCGCGGGCGAGGCAGCCGGCCAAAGCGGTCCCGCGCTTGTGCGCGAAGCGGAGGAAGGCTTGCGCCGCTTCGGCCTGGCGCAGTGGCGGGACGCTTACCCCGCCACGCTGTCCGGCGGCATGCGGCAGCGGGTCGCTTTCCTGCGCACGGTGCTGGCCGGGAAGCCGCTCCTGCTGCTTGACGAGCCGTTCGGCGCGCTGGACGCGATGACCAGGCGGAGCATGCACGTCTGGCTGCTTTCCCTCTGGGAAAGCCTGGGCCGGACCGTGCTTCTGGTCACGCACGATCTGGAGGAAGCGCTGCTGCTCGCCGACCGGATCGTCTGTCTGCCGCGCCCCGGCACGGGAAGGCCGCCCGCGGAAGTGGCGGTGCCTTTGGCGCGGCCCCGCCGTCCGGAGCAAATTTACGAGCCGGCTTTTCTGGAGCTGCGCCGGAGACTGGAGGGTGAGCTTGCCGATGACGAAGCCTGACGAACCGGCGAACGCACGCTCCGCGCTCCCGCCGGACGCCGCACGGCCCGACGCGCAGCGCAGGCCGGACACCGCACAGCCGGACGCGCCGCACGCCCAAAGCCGCGACTCCGCACAGGGGCCGGTCTTCGCACGGCCCGGCGCGCAGCGCAGGCCGGACACTCCGCTGCCGAACGCCGCACGAAGGCCGGACGCCGCCAAAGCCCGGATCGGAAGCGGCGCAGCGCCGGGGGCTAGGCTCGGCTCCGGCGCACTGTGGCCCCTTTTGGCGGCCGCCGTCCTGCTGGCCGTCTGGGAAGCGGTCTGCCGCGCCGGCGCGGTTCCTGCTTACATCCTGCCCGCCCCGAGCGCCGTTGCCGCCGCGCTGTGGCGCTACCGGGAGCCGCTGTTCGCCGTCCACCTGCCCCGCACCCTGCTGGAGGCGGGAGCCGGCTTTCTGCTCTCGGCCGCCGCCGGAGCCTCGCTTGCGGCGCTCATGCATCTGCGGCCCCGCTTCGGCCGGGCAGTTTATCCGCTGCTGATCGCCAGCCAGACGATCCCGCTGATCGCCCTCTCTCCCTTGTTCATGCTGTGGTTCGGCTACGGCTTGTGGAGCAAGGTCGCCGTCACCTTCCTGCTGGCGTTCTTTCCGGTGACGGTGAGCACCTACGACGGCCTCGCGCAGGGGGAAAAGGAATACGGCGAGCTGCTTCGCTCAATGGGCGCGAGCCGCTGGTTCGTTTTTCGCCGGGCCCAGCTTCCGATGGCGCTCCCGCCTTTTTTCACCGGGGTCAAAATGGCGCTTGTCTTCAGCGTCGTGGGAGCGACCATCGGAGAATGGCTCGGCGCCGATTCCGGGCTCGGCTATTTCAGCCGCCGGATGGCCGGAACGATGAAGGCCGACGGCCTGTTCGCCGCCGTGCTGCTGCTTTCCCTGCTTGGCCTGGCTCTTTTTCTGCTCGCGTCACTGCTGGAGCGCCGGCTGCTGCCCTGGACGCAGGGCCGAACCGGCCCCTTGCGGCGCAGCCCGTCGCGGCGCAGCCGAAGCTGGCGCCCGTTCCGCTTTTAGGAAAGTCGCGCGCCGTTTCCCCACCATCCTTGATCCGAAAGAAGGGATTTTCCTTTGACCCGTACCAACCGACCGAACGCTTTCCGCCGCAGGCGCCGTCAAGCCGCCCTGCTGCTCGTTCCGGCTCTGCTGCTGGCGCTGTCCGCCTGCGGCTCCGGCAAAAATGCCGCAGACGGCGATACGCAGAAGCTCCGCCTGATGCTGGACTGGTACCCCAATGCCGTTCATACCTTTTTGTACGCCGCACTGGACCAAGGCTATTTCACCGACGAAGGGCTTGACGTGGAGATCGTCATGCCCGCCGAGACGAACGATCCGCTCAAAATGACCGCCGCCGGCAACGTGGACCTTTCGCTCACCTACGAGCCGCAGCTTTTGCTCGCCCGGGCGGAGGACATCGACGTGGTGGCGCTCGCTTCCGTCGTCCGCCACCCGCTCAACGTCCTGCTGACCAAGACGGACAGCGGCATCGAAACGCCGAAGGATCTGGCCGGCAAAACCGTCGGCTTCCCTTCCATTCCGCTCAACGAAGCGCTGGTGCGCACAGCCGTCGAAGCCGACGGAGGCGATCCCGGTGCCGTCAAGCTGACGGACATCGGCTGGGACCTCGTCCCCGCGCTCGGGGCGGACAAGGTGGACGCGATCAGCGGCGGCTTTTTGAACCACGAGAAGCTGATGCTGGCGAAGGAAGGCTACTCCGTCCGCGCCGTCGACTATACCGCATTCGGCGTGCCCGACTATTCCGAGCTGGTGCTGGCCGCAAGCGCCAAAACCGCGGAAACGCGCAAGGACGCCCTGCAAAAGTTCTGGCGCGCCGCAAGCAAAGGCTTCGCCTACACCAAAGAGCATCCCGAGGATGCGCTTCGGATTTTGCTTGACAAACAGGAAGAAAGCGCCCCGCTGGACGCCGATCTGGAAAAAGAAAGCCTGTCGCTGCTGCTGCCCCTGATGGAGGACGAAGGAGCCGCATTCGGCGCGCTGAAGCCCGCATCCTGGACAGCAACGGCGGATTGGCTGCGGAAGGAAGGCATGCTGGAGCGGGAACTCGATCCCGCCCAAGCCCTGGCTCCGATTGCCGGGGAGTAACCGAAAGGAGGCGAGGGCCGTGTACGACCCTTTTGTTATCGGAGGAAAAACGCTGGAGAGCCGGCTCTTCATCGGAACCGGAAAATACAGCCGCAACACCCTGATCCCGGAGGTGGTGGAGCGCTCGGGTGCGGAGGTGATCACCGTCGCGCTGCGGCGGGTCGATCCCGAGGCCGGGGAGGAAAACATCCTGACCCATATTCCCGGGCGGATGACGCTGCTGCCCAATACATCGGGCGCGCGGACGGCGGAGGAAGCCGTCCGCATCGCCCGGCTGGCCAAGGCGGCCGGCATGGGCAACTGGATCAAGATTGAAGTGATCCAGGATCAGAAGCACCTGCTGCCGGACAACCTGGAGACGCTTCGCGCGACGGATGTTTTGGCCCGGGAAGGCTTTGTGGTTTTGCCGTACATGAGCCCCGACCTGTCCGCCGCCCTGCGGATGCGGGACGCGGGCGCGGCGGCCGTCATGCCGCTTGGCTCGCCGATCGGCAGCAACCGGGGGATTCGCACCCGGGAGCTGGTGAGCATTCTGATCGACGAGCTGGATGTCCCCGTCATCGTGGACGCCGGGATCGGAAAGCCGTCCGAAGCGGCCGAAGCGATGGAAATGGGCGCGGCGGCGGTGCTGCTCAACACCGCGATCGCCACCGCCCGCGACCCGCTCGGCATGGCCGAAGCGTTCCGCGAGGCGGTGCGCGCCGGCCGGCTGGCCTATCTGTCCGGGCTCGGTCCCGTTTCCCGGCAGGCCGCCGCTTCCTCGCCGCTGACCGGCTTTCTCGATTAAGCTCCACCCTTCATCCTGAAAGGAGAGTCGCCTCATGAGTTTTTACGACACCTTGGAACGGCTGGAGCGGGAGTACCCCGAGTACCCGTTCCGGCTCCGGGAATTCAGCACGGACGATGTGCGCCGGGCAATTTCCCGCGCTCGCCCGGACGAGCGCGACCTGCTTGCCCTGCTTTCGCCCGCCGCCGAACCGATGCTGGAGGAGATGGCCGTCCGGGCGCAGGAGCTGACGCGGGCCCGGTTCGGGCATACGATGCAGCTGTTCACCCCGCTCTATGCCGCCGATTACTGCGTCAACCGCTGCACGTACTGCAGCTTCAGCGCCGAATTCCAGTACCCGCGCAGGAAGCTCGGCATGGAAGAGCTGGCGCGGGAGGCGGAGGCCGTGGCGGCGACCGGGCTGAAGCATGTGCTCCTTCTGACCGGCGATTCCCGGCGGGAGACGCCGGTTTCCTACCTCACCGACTGCATCCGGACCCTGCGCCGGTATTTCTCTTCCATCGGGCTGGAGGTGTATCCGCTGGAAACCGGCGAATACCGGGAAACGGTCCGGGCCGGAGCGGACAGCCTGACGCTTTATCAGGAGGTGTACCGCCGGGAAGCGTACCGGAATCTTCACCTCAAGGGACCGAAGCGGAATTTCCGCAGCCGGCTGGACGGTCCCGAACGGGGCTGCGAGGCGGGCTTCCGCGCCGTGCAAATCGGCGCGCTGCTCGGCCTTGACGACTGGCGGCGGGACGCCTTCTTTACCGCCATGCATGCGCGGTATCTGGAGGAGCGCTACCCCGACGTGGAAATCGGCCTGTCCGCGCCCCGCTTCCGCCCCTTTCTCGGCGGCCAGAGCCCGCTAAGCCCGGTGTCCGACAAAAACCTGGTGCAGGCGATCCTGGCCTACCGGCTGTTTCTGCCGGGCGCGGGCATTACGCTGTCCACCCGGGAACGGCCGGAGCTGCGCGACCGGCTGATTCACCTCGGCGTCACCCGAATGTCGGCCGGGGTGTCCACCGAAGTCGGCGGGCACACGGAAGGCGGCGGGACCCCCCAGTTCGAAATTTCGGACGAGCGCAGCGTCGCCGAAATCCGGCGGATGCTGCTCCAAAGCGGCCTTCAGCCGGTATTCAAGGATTGGGACATTCTCTCCGATCCGCTTTACGCCTGAATTTGTCCAATCCCGCCTCGCGCAAAAAACGGCACCCCGCCCCGGGTGCCGTTTTTTGTCCTGCGCCGTGCCCTTAGCGGGACCGGTCAAGGTTACGCCTTGCTGTCGTGCAGCTCATGCGCATTTTGGTGGAATTGTTTGATCACACGCTGCAAGGACTGTTTGTCCTGCCCGCTTAACCCTTTGCTGTTCTGCTGCAGGATCATTTCCTGCATTTTTCGTCTCAACATTTCCGAACGGCGTTCAAGCAGCTGGTGGTGCGTCAAAATACTCCACTCCCCTTTTGGTTTCTCGTCTCTTTTTACGCTAGTTCCCATTATAAAACGGATGAAAGAAGGATGAAAACGCAGCGATCCGCCGTATGCCCCCTTTTCCGCGCATTTTTGACGATTTACGGGAAACAGGCGGGGCGAAAGAAACGTTTTTCGGCGTTTTTCTTCGCTTTACTTCTTTAAAGCGTCTTCTCAGTCCATTCTCAATAGGCACTCTTCGCAAATTCGCCCATACAATGGAGCATCGCGCATTTCGTGCCGCACCCCTTCGGGAGTGCATAAAAGGAGGACGCTACAGCATGTCCAAAACGGATTTGCCTTACCCGGTTTACCCTTATTACAGCAAAGAAACGGTTTGCGAGGAAGCCCCGCTCCCTTTCCCTCCCCAGCACCAGCAGCGGCAGCCGGGAATGGAATACCTGATGAACCCGCGGCCGATTTTCGATAATCCCGGTTACACCGGAAGCGGCAAGCTGGCCGGAAAAACCGCGCTCGTCACCGGCGGCGACAGCGGCATCGGACGTGCGGCAGCCGTCGCTTTCGCCAAGGAAGGTGCCGGCGTCGCGATCGCTTATCTGGACGAAGCGCGGGACGCGGCGGAGACGAAAGCGTATATCGAAGGGCTCGGCGGGCGCTGCCTGCTTATTCAGACCGATTTAAGAAGCCGGGAAGCTTGCTTTGACGCGGTAAAACGGACCGTGAAAGCCTTTGGCCGCCTTGATGTGCTCGTTAACAACCACGCCGTGCAATTTGTCAGGCGCAGCATTCTCGACGTGACGGAGGAGCAGCTTTATCTGACGTTTCAAACCAATATTTTCTCCTACTTTTTTCTGACGCAGGCCGCGCTGCCCCACCTGAAACCGGGTTCGGCGATTATCAACACGGCGTCCGTCGTCGCCTATGCCGGCCAGCCCGAGCTGCTGGATTACTCCAGCACCAAAGGAGCGGTCGTCTCGTTTACGCGCTCGCTGGCGCTGCAGCTGGCCGAAAGCGGCGTCCGGGTGAACGCGGTCGCGCCGGGCCCGGTGTGGACGCCGCTGATTCCGGCCTCGTTCCCGGCACCCGAGGTGTCCCGCTTCGGCGCGGACACGCCGCTAAAACGGGCGGCTCAGCCTTTCGAGCTTGCGCCGGCCTATGTTTACCTCGCCTCCAATGACTCCCGCTACGTCACCGGGGAGGTCCTCCACGTCAACGGAGGCCAAATGGTCACGACGTAGGCCGCAACGCCGGGCGGGCCGCCGCCTTTTCCCTTCCCGCCCGGAAAGGCTTTGCTTTTTTCTCTGCCTGCCTCCGCTGCGTCTTTGCCCCGCCGTCTCTCTGCCTCTTCTGGCTCCTCTGCCTCTCTGCCCCGTCCTCCGTTCTCCCCGGCCGCCGGGGTTCGCATGCGCCTAAGCTCCGCTGGTATAATAGAGGGGAACCCATTGCAGCCTGGACAGACAGGAGGAGCTTATTTCATGAAACAGGTAAAAGCGTTCGGGCCGGGGCAGCTCAGCGTGGTGCAAACCGAAGCGCCCGAGCCCGGACCCGGCGAAGTCGTGGTGGAAATGAAGGCCTGCGGCATTTGCGGCTCGGATAAATGGTTCTGGCATGTGGAGGAGCCGTCCGATTATGTGGCCGGACACGAAGTAGCGGGACTCGTGACCGCCGTCGGCCCCGGCGTTCGGAGCCTGTGGCCCGGGGACCGCGTCGCGGTGAACAATGTGCGCGGCTGCGGGGAATGCGAAGCCTGCCGGAAGGGCGAATACGTCCGCTGCCGGACGCACACGCACATGGGCTTCGGCTTTTCAGAAAAGCTGGCGGTGCCCGAGCGGAACTGCCTGAAGCTGACCCCCTCCCTTACGTACGAGCAAGGAAGCCTGATCTTCGATAACTGGGGAACCCCCTACTCGGCCATCGGACGCACCGGGATGGGAGCCGGCGATACCGTGCTGGTAACCGGCTGCGGCCCGATCGGCCTGGCGGCCGTTGCCTTGTCCCGTCTGCGCGGGGCTCGGGTCGCTGCGATCGACCCGGTGCCGGAACGGCGCGAACGGGCGCTTGCGCTGGGTGCGGAAGCGGCGTTTGCTTCGTCCGGCCGGCTGACGGAGGAAATGGAGGCGTTTTTCGGCGAGGAAGGACCGGCTTATGTCCTGGAATGCTCGGGCAAACCGGCTTCGTACGAGCTGGCGTTCGAGACGCTGCGCGTCGGGGGCACGCTTGTCGCCATCGGCGAAGGAGCCAAAGTCACCCTGGAATCGAGCCGGATCATCCACAAGCACCTGACGATTGTCGGCTCGCTTTATTCCACGATGGAAGCCGGACAAGCCGTGCAGGAGCTGATCGCGGCGGGCAGCATCGATCCGCTCGCCTTTGTGACGCACCGCTTTGCGCTGGAGGATCTGCCTGATACGTTCGGCCAGGTCATCTCCGGGGACAACGGTTTGCTGAAAGCCGTTGTGGTCCGCTGACCTCGCCCGCCTTTTAAAAAAACCAGAACGATAGGAGGACACGTCATGCGATTGGGCGGGCCCGTATTTGTTGAGACATCCGATCCGGAGGTGTGGGCACAGGCCGTGCTGGACGAAGGCTACCGGGCCGCCGTCTGCCCGGTGGATCATGAGGCGGACAGCGGGACGGTGGAGCGCTTCCGCTTGGAGGCGCAGAAGCGCGGCATTTTGATCGCCGAGGTCGGTGCCTGGAGCAATCCGATTTCTCCCGACGAAAACACGCGTCGCGAGGCGCTGACCTTCTGCCAGAAGCGGCTCGACCTGGCCGAGCGCATCGGGGCGCGCTGCTGCGTGAACATATCGGGCTCTCGCGGAGAGCAGTGGGACGGCCCGCACGAAGCCAATTTCACGCCCGACACCTTTGCCCTCATCGTCGATACCGTTCGGGAGATCATCGATGCGGTGGACCCGAAGCAGGCCTTTTTTGCCTTGGAGACGATGCCGTGGGCTTATCCCGACAGCGCGGATTCGTATCTGGAGCTCATTCGCGCGATCAACCGTCCCGCCTTCGCCGTTCACTTCGATCCCGTCAACCTGATCGCCTCGCCGCGTCTGTATTTCGGCAACGGGGCGATGATCCGGGACTTTTTTGCCCGGCTGGGCCCCCATATCAAAAGCTGCCATGCCAAAGACATCCGGCTGGCGGACAAGCTGACGGTGCATCTGGACGAAGCCATTCCCGGAACGGGAGCGCTTGATTACCGCACGCTGCTGAGCGAGCTGGACAAGCTCGACCCGAACACGCCGCTGCTGCTGGAGCACCTTTCCACACCGGCGGAATACCGCCAGGCCGCGTCCTTTGTCCGGCTGACCGCCTCGGAGCTGAACATATCTTTGTAAAAAGCAGCGGCATCCGCCGGGCGGATGAGGAGTGGTTAATTCGCCGATGTCTTGGAATTCCTCCTCAAGGGTAACTCTAACGGTTGCCACAGAGCTTATTAGCCCAAAAATGAGGGGATGCAAATTGTAACGGTTGCCACAGAGCTTATTGAAGCTTTTTCGGGTCGATCCGGCCTGTTTTTCTCAAAATAAGCCCCGTGGCAACCGTTAGCGCAAAAAAAACGCGATTTTGGCTCGATTAAGCGCTGTGGCAACCGTTAGCGCAGGGCGGTGGACGAAACGAGACAGGGGCCAACCACATTCAAGAAAAAGTCTTGCTTGGACTCATGCGCGCCGCGGCGGCGCTTCACGGAAGCCCATACCGCAACTAAACCAGGCCCGCTGGTGCGGCATTCTTCTCCTTTTCGTGCGAGTCGGAACGATAGTTATCGTCGTCCCAGGCCGCAAGGGAGCAGCGGCTGACAAAACGGCAGCAAGCTCTCGGCGGACAGAGCAACGAAGGACGTTTGGGGCGGAGGAGCGCTAGCGCCCGCCTTTGTTTTCGGATTTCCTCTTCTCCAAACTCCAATCAAAGAAATCCAAAAACAACAGCGGCCAAAGACCCAAACGCTCCGCAGTTGCGCTCTTCCCGCCATGCTCCCAGCACCGCCGCTCCACAGTTGCGCTCTTCCCGCCTTAATCCCAGCACCGCCGCCCCGCAGTTGCGCTCCCCGCCCCACTCTCCACCCCGTTCCCCAGCGCCTGCGTAAAAAATTCCGCTCCCCGCCCCCTTGACCCTCACGCAGCGTGAGCCCTTATACTCCGGATTGTGGAGGTGACGACCATGCCTTACAAGGTCAAAGAGATTGCCGCGCTCAGCGGGGTCAGCGTGCGCACGCTGCACCATTACGACGAAATCGGCCTGCTCCCCCCGGCTTCGGTCAGCGCCGCGGGCTACCGCATGTACACGGACCGGGAGCTGGCCCGGCTGCAAACCATTTTGTTTTTCCGGGAGATCGGCTTTCCGCTTACGGAAATCAAAGATCTGCTGGACCGGCCCGATTTCGACCGGCGGGAAGCCCTGCTGGCGCAGCGCGAGCTTCTCTTCGCCAAGCGCAAACGGCTGGACGACATCCTTTTCACAGTCGATAAAACGCTGAGTGCGATTGAAGGAGGAAAGGCGATGAGCGAAAAGGAAATGTTCGAAAGCTTCGACACAACGCCGCTGGATGAACATAGACGCAAATATGCCGAAGAGGCGCGCCGGAAATACGGGGCGGAAACGGTGGAAGCGGTGGAGAAACGGGTGGAAGGCTACAGCAAAGAGGATTGGAAAAAGGCGCAGGGCGAGATGGACGGCATTTTTGCCGCTGTGGCCGGCTTGATGGACCGTGGTCCGCAGGACGCGGCGGTGCAGGAGCAGGTGGCGGCGCTGCGCAGCCACATCACGGAACATTACTACGACTGCACGCCGGAAATTTTCCGCGGGCTTGGGGAGATGTACGTCGCGGACGAACGTTTTACGGCCAACATCGACCGGTACGGCGCCGGACTGTCCGCTTTTCTGCGGGACGCGATGGCTTATTACTGCGACCGGCTGGAGGCCGGCAACTGACAGCCGCATCAAACGAGACGCTTCGGCTCGACGGCCGGCGTCTCTTTTTGCTTCGCTCCCCGTTCACTTTCCGTTCGCTTCCCCTTCACTCCCCGTTCGCTTCCCGTTCGTTTCCGTTCGCTTCCAACCGTCCGTACATATTTTTCCGGCCGAGAGGCATCCTATCTCCGAGCAAAACGAACCTGGGAGGAATGCCGATGAAACGCATGATAAGTTTGCTTGCCTGCGCCCTGCTGCTGCTCGGGACGCTGCCTTCCGGGGCGGAAGCGTCCGCACCCGGCGGCCCGTTCAACTTCGGCTTTAAAAAAAGCCGCAACGGGTCGATGCCCTCCATTAACGAAGAAGGTTTTAAAGCGGTCCTGGAAAAACAGGGAGCGGTCTTCCTGGGCGATACGTCGCAAAAAGAGCTTTACCTGACCTTTGACAACGGCTACGAGAACGGCTGCACCCCGAAAATTCTTGACGTGCTGAAGGAGAAAAAAGTCCCGGCCGCCTTCTTTCTGACCGGCCACTACGTCAAGGATCAGCCTGACCTGGTACGCCGGATGGCGGCGGAAGGGCATCTCATCGGCAATCACTCCTGGAGCCACCCCGATATGACAAACATTTCAAACGCAAAAATTTCCGAGGAGCTGGCCAAAGTCAAAAAGGCGGTCGAGGAAGTGACCGGAAAACCGGGCATGAGCTTTTTCCGCCCCCCGCGGGGCGTGTTTAGCGAGCGGGTGCTGGCAGCGGCGGCAGCGGACGGCTATACCAGCGTCTTCTGGTCGGTCGCGTACAAGGATTGGGACACGAAGCAGGTCCGCGGCGCAGGCTATGCGCGCAGCCAGGTGCGGGCGCAGCTGCATCCCGGCGCCGTCATCCTGCTGCACGCCGTTTCCCGGGACAATGCAGACGCCATGGGGCAGATCATTGACGACGCCCGGGCGCTCGGGTACGAGTTCAAAAGCCTCGACCAGCTTCAGGTGAAACGGTACTGAAGCCGTTTTGCGTCACGGGAACCGATACTGAAGCCGTTTTGCATCACGGGAAGCGCAAGCCCTGGCCGGCAGACAAAAAAAGGACCTCCGGGCAGCAGCTGCTTGCGCTTCCGGGAGGTCCTTCCTGAAGTTCTTATGCACAGCCGAAAAAGAAAACCTTGCGAATCCGCCGGCCCCAGACCGCGGCCAATCAGCCAATGGTGATTTTTCCTTCGGGGTAGCGGTACAAATCTTTTTCTGACGGCTTGGGCGTTAAAGCAAACGCCAGCGTAACCGGCCCCAGGCGCCCGACAAACATGAGCACGATGAGCAAAATTTTGCCGAAGGCGGTCAGCTGCGGCGTCAGCCCCATTGACAGCCCGGCGGTGGCGTAGGCGGAAACCACCTCAAAAAAGATGCCGAGAAACGGGTAGTTCTCCGTCGTGGACAGCAGCATGGTGGCGAGCACCACCGCGAAAAAAGAAAACAGCGTAAAGGTGATCGCTTTGTTTACGCGGTCTTTGGGCAGCCGGCGGCGGAACATGACGATGTCCTCTTTGCCGCGCAGCATGGCGATCATCGCGCCGACCAGGATGGCGAAGGTCGTTACCTTGATGCCGCCCCCGGATGAGCCCGGCGCCGCTCCGATAAACATCAGGATGATCAGAAAAAACTGCGTCGCCTGCCGCATGGAGGCAATATCGAGCGTCGTCACCCCGGCGGACCGGGCCGACACCGACTGAAACACCGAGCTCAGCGCTTTTCCGCCGAAGGGAAGCCGCTCCAGGGTCAGCGGGTTGGTGAATTCAAAGATCAGAATGACCACCGCTCCAAGCGCGATGAGCGCCCCGAACACCGAAAGCACCACTTTGCTGTGCAGGGTCAGCTTTCGCGTTTTGCGGTAACTGAGCAGATCCGCGATTACGATAAAGCCGATGCCGCCCAAAATAATCAGGACGATCGAGACCCCGTTCACGAAAGGATCGTTCACATAATCGGCCATGCCGGGGTGGCCCGGCAGCTCCCCGAACAGATCAAAGCCCGCGTTGTTAAAAATGGAAATGCTGTGAAACAGACCAAAATAGAGCGCTTGTCCCAGCGGCAGCTCGGCCAGCCAATGCAGGGTCAGAAGCAGCGCTCCGACGCCTTCGATGATAAGCGCGTAGACGAGCACACGGCGGATCAGCCGGACGATTCCTTCAACGGAGCTTTGGTTCATCGCCTCCTGCAAAATCAGGCGCTCCTTAAAGGTGATCCGGCGGCGGAGCAGCAAGGCGATGAGCGTCGCCATCGTCATAAACCCGAGCCCGCCGATCTGGATCAGCGTCAGCAGCACCAGCTCGCCGAACAAACTGAAATGGCCGCCCGAGTTCACCACCGTAAGGCCGGTGACGCAAACGGCTGACGTGGAGGTAAACAGCGCGTCCAGGTAGGAAAGCGGCTCCCCGCTGTCCGACGCGGCGGGAAGAGCCAGCAGCACCGATCCGGCCAGGATGATGCCGATGAAGCCGAGCGCCAGCACCTGGGGCGGGTTGAGCTTCCAGTACCAGTTTCTTTCATGCAGCCTTCTTCTCATCGGTCCCTCTTTTGCTCTCCATTCATTGGGTTATCTTACACCGTCGGCGGAGCCGGAGGCGCGCCGGATTCCGCGGCGGGGGCGGGGGAAATCGGGCCGTCCTCCGGCTGCACATCCAGCAGGTCCAGCAGGAAGATAAACAGCGGGATGCCCAGGATCAGGCCCCAGACGCCGAAATAATGCTCGCCGAAAATCAGCACGACAAACGTATAAAACACCGGCAGATGCGTTTTGGAGGACATCAGCTTCGGGTTGAGCACGTAGCTTTCGATGGCGTGAATGACGGCGACAAGCGCCAGCACGTAAATCACCATCCGGATCTCTCCGATGCCGTAGGCGATAAAGCTCAGCGGGACCAGCGAAATAACGACACCCGCCACCGGAATAAGCCCCAGCAGGAAAATCATCACGCCGAGCGCCACCAGTTGGGGAAACCCGAGAATCCACAGCATGATGACGGACAGCCCGCAGTTGATCGCCGCGATCAGAAACTGCACCTCGATGACCTTGCCGAAGGAATTGACAAACCGGGTGCCAAAATACTCCAGCTCGTCGTAAAAAAACGAGATTTTGCTTGTCTTGAACTTTCGGGTAAATCGGAGGATCCGCTGTTTCTCCAGCAAAAAGAACAGGCTGAGGAGCAGGGACAGAAAAATGGTCAGCCCCCATTTGCCGATATTCGTCGCATAGCCGAGCAGAATGTCGAAGCCTTTTTGAAAATAGCTGGCCAGATCAAGACTGTTCAGTTTCTCGACAAAATAGTTGATCACTTCGTTTTCCTGCGGCTCCAGCTTGATGGCGCTGATTTTGTTCACCAGCTGCGTGAACTGGTTGATCACGACCGGAAAATACTTCGCGATTCCGAAGGCGAGCAGCGTGATCATAAGCGCGTACAGAAAAAGCACGATCACCTGCGGCTTCACCCGGATTTTCAGCCGGCGCTGCAGGATGCCGCTTAACCCCTGCTCCGCGCGGTTCATCAGAAAGGCGATGATGAAGGTAATCAGCGCCAGGTTCAAAATGCCTCTCAGCAGGATGACGATCAGGAGCAGCGCCGCCAGAATCAGCACGCGGTTCAGGCTTTTGTAGTGCGCGGAATAATAGTTTTTGAGCATCTGCCAACCTCTTTCAACTCGAATGTTTCTTGCTCCGTCGACCGTGTCTTCTTTCATTTTAGCCGTTTCCTGTTCCCCCGGCAAAGCGGATTCCCCGCCGTTCGCGGCATTTTGTCCAAGGGGAGGGACATTCCCATTCATTACGCGCCACCCGTCCTTCCGGTTCCGAAATTTCCGCCTTTTTCCGATGATCCGTTCGTTCCGCCTGCCCCGGCCGATTTTTCGCCGTTTTCCGGCTTGGTCTTCCTTCATGGGGACTTTTGCTATGGCATATGCTGTATTATCGGATCGTATCCTTCCTTCTCCACTTATTGTTTCTTTTTCCTGTACTCTTTATAATGATCAAAAAGGGGGTGATTGAGTTGGAGAGTTGAAGCATAGCTTCGTCCTATTCGCTGACACACTGAACTCAAAAATCCCGGAGGTGAATATCCGAACCCGTGCGGGGAGGATGACCATTTGGAAGATGGTTTATCAATTTTTCTAAACTTGCTTTTGGTTGGCTTTTTGGTGTTTTTAAACGGCTTTTTTGTGGCGGCCGAATTCGCGCTGGTGAAGGTGCGCGGCAGCCGTCTGGCGGAGCTGGTCGCAGCCGGCAACGCCCGGGCCCGCATTGCCCAGCATGTCACCTCGCGGCTTGACGCCTATCTCTCCGCCTGTCAGCTCGGCATTACGCTGGCATCGCTCGGACTCGGCTGGGTGGGCGAACCCGCCATCGCCGATCTTGTGGTCGGTCCTCTGCTCGAATGGGCCGGCGCGTCCGAATCCCTCGTGCATCCGATTGCCCTCGGTACCGCTTTTGCCATCATCACTTTTCTGCATATTGTGCTGGGCGAGCTTGCGCCCAAGTCCATCGCCATTTTTCGCTCGGAGGCCACCTCGATGTGGTTAAGCGCGCCTCTGATGTGGTTTTACAAGCTGACCTATCCCCTGATCTGGATTTTGAACGGCGCGGCGAACAAGATGCTGGGCTGGATCGGCGTGCAGCCTGCAAGCGAGCACGATGCCGGACATACGGAAGAAGAAATCCGCATTTTGATGAAGGAAAGCCAGAAAAGCGGCCACATCGACGAGAACGAGCTCGCCCTGGTGGAAAACATTTTCGAATTTTCGGAACGGATTGCACGCGAGGTCATGATCCCCCGGATTATGGTCGAATGCCTGTACACGGACCTCACTTTTGAGGAAAACCTCGACATCGTCATGAAAACCCGCCACACCCGCTATCCCCTTGTCCACGAGGATAAGGACGATATTCGGGGCATTGTCATATCTTCCGATATCTACACGGCTGCGCTTACGCAAGCCCGGGACTCGATCGACGTGGAAGCCTTCGTCCGCCCGGTGCCCCATATTCCGGAATCGATGGAAATCAGCCAGGTGCTTCGCGTCATGCAGCGCGACCGCGTGCACATGGTCGTGGTGGTCGACGAATACGGCGGAACCGCCGGCATTGTCACCATGGAGGACGTGCTGGAGGAAATCGTCGGAGACATTCACGACGAATTGGAGAAAGACAAACCCGAGGTGGAGGTTTTCGATACATATACTTCAATCGACGGCCGCTTCCTGCTGGACAAAGTAAACGACTTGTTCCACCTCGACATCGAGGACGAGGAAGTGGATACGATCGCTGGCTGGCTCTACCAGCAGCTTTCCGACAAACCGCAGCTCGGCACCCGGGTCGCCTACAAGGACGTGGAGTTCGAGATCACGGAGCTCGACAATTTGCGGATCAACCGGATCAAGGTGCACGCCCTGCCTTACGACGAAGACCTGCTCAGGGAAGCGACCGTCTAGCGGCCGCCAGCCGGCTTGCGGAGCCGCCCGACGCGCGACAGCCACGGCGCACGGCAGCCTCCGGCGCGGCAGCCTCGGCGCGCGGCGGCTCGGCGCGCGGCGGCCTCGGCGCGCGGCAGCCTCGGGCGCGGCGGCCTCCGGCGCGCGGCAGCTCGGCGCGCGGCGGCT
>NZ_JCAPET010000057.1:0-24725 GCF_059735245.1 Gorillibacterium sp. sgz306347 | reverse complement strand
AATAAGCTCTCCCACAACCGTTAGAAAAGGAAACAGGGGTTTTTTTGGCGAATAAGCGCTGTGGCAACCGTTAGCCACCCATGCCTGGCGGGGACCACTGACTATGGGGTTGCGTTATTTTCAGGGTAGCTTAATCAAAAAAGGATGACCCGCAAACCGGCTCGTTTGCCGGTCTGGTCATCCTTTTCGTATGACTGTATTTTCGTCGTCCGCCCGGACTCAGTTTTTGAAGCTGTGAATCGGGGCGGGGATCCGGCCGCCGCGCGCGATGAAGCCCCCGCAGCTAAAAGAGTTGACCGCCATGACCGGCGCATAGCCGAGCAGCCCGCCGAACTCGACCATTTCGCCGACTTCCTTCCCGATCACCGGGATGATGCGGACGGCGGTGGTTTTGTTGTTCACCATGCCGATCGCCGCCTCGTCGGCGATGATGCCGGAGAGGGTTTCCTTCGGCGTGCTGCCGGGGATGGCGATCATGTCCAGGCCGACGGAGCAGACGCACGTCATCGCTTCCAGCTTCTCCAGCGTCAGCGCGCCGCGCTGGACCGCCTGGATCATGCCGTGGTCTTCGCTGACCGGAATAAAAGCTCCGCTCAACCCGCCGACGTAAGAAGAGGCCATGACGCCGCCTTTTTTGACGTTGTCGTTCAGAATCGCCAGCGCCGCCGTCGTGCCGGGCGCGCCGGCTTCCTCAAGGCCCATCACCTGAAAAATTTCGGCGATGGAATCGCCAATCTCCGGCGTGGGAGCGAGGGAGAGGTCGATGATGCCGAACGGAACCCCAAGCCGCTTGGAGGCTTCCTGGGCGACCAACTGGCCGACCCGGGTTACCTTGAACGCGGTGCGCTTGATGGTTTCGCAAAGCGTTTCGAAATCCTGGCCTTTGACTTCCTCCAGCGCCCGCTTGACCACGCCCGGCCCGCTGACGCCGACGTTAATGACCGCCTCCCGTTCGCCTACCCCGTGGAAAGCGCCGGCCATGAACGGATTGTCTTCCACCGCGTTGCAGAATACGACAAGCTTTGCACAGCCGATCGAGTCGCGGTCGGCGGTTTTCTCGGCGGTCAGACGGATGATCTCGCCCATCCATTTGACCGCGTCCATGTTGATGCCGCTGCGCGAGGAGCCGACGTTTACGGAGGAGCATACCCGCTCGGTCACGGCCAGCGCTTCGGGGATGCTCTCGATGAGGATGCGGTCGCCTTTGGTAAACCCTTTATGCACCAGCGCCGAGAAGCCGCCGATGAAGTTGACGCCGACTTCTTTCGCCGCTTTGTCGAGGATTTCCGCAACCGGCACGTAGGTATCGGTCTGAACGCCGCCCGCCGCGATCGAAATCGGGGTGACGGATATCCGTTTGTTGACGATCGGAACGCCGAACTGCTTTTCCAGATCTTCGCCGGTTTTCACCAGTTTTTCGGCGGTTTTGGTAATCTTGTCGTACACATTCTGCGTAAAAACCCGCATGTCCGAATGCGCGCAGTCCATCAGGCTGATCCCCATGGTAATGGTGCGCACATCCAGGTTCATTTCGCGGATCATCTTGTTGGTTTCCTGCACTTCCACGAGGGAAATCATGTTATCCACTCCGATTCTTTGTTTATAGGGCCGCGCCTGCGCGCATCCCCCGCGTTAAATGCGGTGCATGATATTGAAAATGTCTTCGTGCTGCAGCTTGATCTCCACGCCGATTTCTTCGCCGACGCCCTGCAGGTCTTCAACCAGCGACTCAAAGGATTTTGTCGGATCGCTGATGTCGACGATCATCATCATATTAAAATATTCCTGTACAATGGTCTGCGAGATGTCCAGAATGTTGACGTTATGTTCGGCCAAATAAGTGCATACCCTGGCGATGATGCCTACCTTGTCCTTGCCCAATACCGTAATAATTCCTTTCACGAAAACAGCCTCCCTTTTCTCCTGGCGCGTATGGCCCCGCTTGCGAACCGTTTCACTTATTATGGCAAAAGGCGACAGAAGCTTCAACAAAAGCTTTGTTCTCACCTTGATCACTTTCTTAAAGTCCGGAAAAAGCCGCAGAATTGTTGTTGTCGCGCCGGGGAAGATAAGGTATAAAAGAGAGAAGAAAGTCAAAATCTACCGGTATAGGGGTCAGTTGAACGAATGAAACCGATCAAGGAAGTGGCCGCAAGACTCGGGATCGAAGAAGACGATCTGGAGCTGTACGGCAAGCATAAAGCGAAGGTGTCGCCGAATGTTTGGGAACGTGTCAAGAACAAGCCCGACGGCAAGCTGATTCTGGTCACGGCCATGAACCCGACGCCCGCCGGGGAAGGCAAAACGCTGACCACCATCGGACTCGTGCAGGCGCTTGCCCATATCGGCAAGAACGCCGCGGGTGCGCTGCGGGAGCCGTCCCTTGGTCCCTGCATGGGGATCAAAGGCGGCGCGACGGGAAGCGGCATGTCCCAGGTTGTCCCTTCGGAGGACATTAACCTGCATTTTACCGGCGACATGCACGCCATCACGGCCGCCAACAACCTGCTCGCGGCGATGATCGACAACCATCTGAACTTCGGAAACGAGCTTGCCCTCGATCCTGCCCGCATCGTCTGGAAGCGTGCCGTGGACATGAACGACCGGGCTCTTCGGAATATTGTGATCGGCCTTGGCGAAGGCAACGGCCAGGTGCGCGAGGACGGGTTTGTCATCACCGTCGCATCCGAGATTATGGCCATCCTGTGCCTGTGTGAAAATCTGGAAGACCTCCGGCAGCGGCTCGCCCGGATTGTCGTCGGTTACACGGCGCAGGAGAAGCCGGTGACCGCAGGCGATCTGAAAGCGGACGGGGCGATGGCCCTGCTGCTCAAGGACGCCGTCAAGCCCAACCTGGTGCAAACCAATGAAGGCGCGCCGGTTTTCGTGCATGGCGGGCCCTTCGCCAACATTGCTCACGGCTGCAGCTCCGTCATGGGCACCCGGCTCGCCCTCAAGCTGGCGGACTATGTGGTGACGGAAGCGGGCTTCGGCGCGGATCTGGGCGCCGAGAAATTTTTCGATATCAAATGCCGCGCCGCCGGCATCAAGCCTTCTGCCGCTGTGATCGTGGCGACGGCCAAGGCGTTGAAGTACAACGGCGGAGCCGCGAAGAACGAGCTGGCCGGTGAGAACATGGACGCGCTGCGAAAAGGCTTTGACAACCTGCGCAAGCACATCGAAAACGTGCGCAAATTCGGCGTGCCGGTGCTGGTCGCCGTCAACCGGTTCCCGACGGATACCGACGCGGAGCTGGCGGAGATCAAGCGTCTCTGCGCGGAAGCCGGTGCGGACGCGGAAGTGTCCCTCGCCTGGGAGAAGGGCGGGGCGGGCGCGGCCGAGCTGGCGCGCAAGCTTGTTTTGCTGGCGGAGGCCGGGGGAGAGGAGTTCCGCTATTTGTACGAAACGGAGCTGCCGCTGAAGGAGAAGATTGCCAAAATCGTCCGGGAGATTTACGGCGGCGTATCGGTGGTGTTTGCTCCTGCAGCCGAGAAGGCGATCCGCCGGATCATGGAGACCGGCTGCGGCGACCTTCCGGTCTGCATGGCGAAGACGCAGTATTCGCTGTCCGACAACCCGAAGCTGCTGGGGCGGCCGGAAGGCTTTACCGTCAACGTCCGGGAAATCCGGCTGTCGGCCGGCGCCGGCTTTGTCGTCGCCCTGACCGGCAATGTCATGACGATGCCGGGTCTACCGCGCGTTCCTTCCGCGGAGCAGCTGGGCGCGGAATTTACGGCGCGCATCCACGCCGGGACCGCCGAGTTCTGATTTTCCCTCTTTGAATGAAAGTACGATCCGCAAAAAAAAGCACGCCCGCGCCTTCCGGCGCGACAGGCGTGCTTTTTTCGTTTCGGCAGAACCGTTCATGGCCGGTCAATGCTTCAGCTTTTCCCGGACGGACTGCACCTTGCCCTCCATGCTGGTCGGCTTGTCCCGGCGGTCGTCGATTTTGATCGAGGTGGAGACGCGCTGGGCGCCGTTTCGGAACGGCACTTCGTGCATCCGGCGGACGATGGCCAGCAGGTCGTCCAGGTCGCCTTCAATAATGGTGCCCATCGGAGTCAACTGAAAGCGGACGGGTTCCGCCGCCTCCTCCAATACCCGATGAACATCAGCCACGTAGCTGCTGACGCTCGGGCTAGCAGTGCCGATGGGGATAATGGTCACTTCCAAAATTGCCATTCCGTAAAAGGCCTCCTTTAATTTCCATATCCCCATTATAAAACTCCAGGCTGCACCTTACAATCGGGAGAGTCCGCTGCAACCAAACACAGGAACGAGAACGCTCAAAAATACAAATGAAAAGATTGGTTTTTCTCCTTTTTGACGGGTTCGGACAAAAAAAGACGAACATTAACTGTTGACACCTTTATTTTGTTCGCTTATAGTGAATAAGGAAGAACCGATGATCATCCCAGCCGGGCGGGGAGCAAGCTACCCGGGCTGGGATTTTTCGCGCCTGTCTGGAACGTGCGACGGTCTTCCGCCAACAAAATCCGGATGGCGCGGCGTCGGACGGCGCGTTATCCAAACGGGATGAGGGAAGAACGATGAACCGTTACGATCTGATTGTCGTGGGAGCCGGCCCCGCCGGTATTTTCGCCTGCTATGAAATGACATTGAAAGCTCCGGCGGCCAAGGTGCTGCTGATTGATAAAGGCCATGATATCCATCGCCGGAACTGCCCGATTTTACAGGAAAAAATTCAATTCTGTCCGCCCCCGGCCGGAAAGAAGGATTTTGCCGGCTGCTTGCCCGCCTGCTCCATCACAAGCGGATTCGGGGGAGCCGGGGCGTACAGCGACGGCAAATTTAACATTACGACTGAGTTCGGCGGCTGGCTGACCGATTATTTGCCCCCCGCCAAGGTCCGGGAGCTTATTACTTACGTGGACCAAATAAATCTTGAGCACGGGGCGACCCCGACGCTGACCGATCCGACGACGGAGCAGGTGCGGATGATTGAACAGAAAGCATACGCCGCCGGCCTGAAGCTGCTTCGCGCCAATGTCCGGCATTTGGGAACCGAAGAAAATTTGCTGATTTTGAAATCCATCTTTGCTTACCTGGAGCAAAAAATCGACATGCGCTTCAAAACCGAAGTGGAAGACATCGTGACGGAAAAAGACGGAGACGGGCATTCCGTGCGCGGGGTTGTGCTGAAGAACGGCGAAACCATCGCCGCGGATGCCGTCATTATCGCGCCCGGCCGGGATGGAAGCGCCTGGCTGACCCAGCTTCTCAAAAAGCGCCGGCTGAAGATGTACAACAACCAGGTGGACGTCGGCGTGCGGGTGGAAACGTCCGATGTTGTGATGCGCGAAATTAATGAACATTTATATGAAGGAAAATTTATTTACAACACGTCGGTCGGGACCCGGGTGCGGACCTTCTGCAGCAATCCGTCGGGGCATGTGGTCGTGGAAAACCACTCGGGCGTCATGGCTGCAAACGGACATGCCTACAAAGACCCCGCGCTCGGCTCGGGCAACACCAACTTTGCGCTCCTTGTATCGCATACCTTTACAGAGCCGTTTGACAAGCCGAACGAATACGCCCGGGAAATCTGCAAACGGGCGAACGATCTGTCGAACGGCGGCGTCATTGTACAGAAATACGGCGATATCCTGAAAGGGCGCCGATCGACGGCGAGCCGGATCAAGGAAGGCTTTCTGGAGCCGACGCTCCATGAAGCGGTGCCTGGCGACCTCGGCCTGGTGCTTCCCTATAATACGATGCGGAGTCTCGTTGAAATGATGGACGCGCTGGACCGCGTAACGCCCGGCATTGCATCGGAGCACACGCTGTTTTACGGCGTCGAAGCGAAGTTCTACTCTGCGCGTCCGAAGCTGTCGGAAACGCTGGAAACCGAAATTCGCGGGCTCTATTGCGGCGGAGACGGGGCCGGCATTACACGGGGACTGGCCCAGGCCGGCGCCGCCGGCGTCTGGATGGCGCAGAGCGTGCTGGCCGCAGCCCCGAACCGCAAAATCGCCGAGCCGGCCGGCTAACGATGCCTTCCCAACAACAAAAAGCCACGCTGCCTTTGTCAACTGCACCCATTTGTTAACAAGTGGGGTGCAGTTCACAGGCGCGTGGCTTTTTGCTTTGCTGTGGTTTATCGGACGGGGAGAGGTCAACGGTAGGTAACCGCTTGGCTGCCCATTTGCTTCCAGGATTCCACAAAATTATTCCGGTCGACCTTTTTGGCTTTGGCGCCGTCCAAGGGATCGTTCACGTAAAGCGAATCCTTGTCGTACCCGACAAGCAGTACGGCGTGCTCCTTGAGCGTCCCCTTAACCGGCCCGTCTTCGCTTTGCCAGGTGATCCATCCGCTTGAAGTCGGGGCAAAATTATTGGTGACCCACAGCACCACGGGCTTGCCTTCGTTCAGGTGCTGCAAAATCTGCTCGAACGGTTTCCCGGTCATGTCGTACGCTTGTCCGGGCAGGAAGCGGTCGACCAGCCGGGCAATCGGCTCGTGATAGACGCCATAGCCTTTTTGGGTTCCGGTAATGTCCCCGACGAACCCTTTGTGGGGGTTGCCCCAGGATTTGATTGTCCCGCCCGGACCTTCCACGAGCGGAGCCGGGTCCTTTTCGATCATATCGGCCAGACGCAGTTTGTCGATGTCTTCGACGCCCGCGTATTTAAGCAGCATGGCAAGGCTCGTGACTTCGCAGCCGTTGAACAACTCGGGATACTGCATGAGCGGAGCCGCGTTCAGCTTCAGCACCGGTTTGATCGGCTTGCCCGCCTGCTCCCCGGCATCCGTTCCGGCTGGCGGTTCGGGCTCGTTCAGGTTGTCGAGGCGGGGGGACTGATAATTATTGGAATCGCCGTATTGTTCCTCTACGGCGGAAAGGTTTCTGGATGCGAACACGGCTAAAAACCCGCCCGAGGACCGGGGGTCGAGCTTGTCCCGTATAATTACGGCAGCCCCAATAGCCAATCCCAAAAGGATGGATAGCATCAGCGCCTTTTTGAAAGACATGGAAGCAGCCCTCGTTTCTTGTTTAAATTCATCTTACCCGATAACACAGGAAAAAGGTAGGCACATTTCGACGTCTTTTGCTACAATGATAGTTATCTGTAAAGATTTTATTAAGACCAAAGGGGAAATGTTCAATGCCCGCCAATCTGAGCCGGATAGGACGGAGCCCGTTTTTTCTGCTGACGGTTCTTGTTCTTGCCAAGATGCAGCTGTTCCGGTTTATTGTTTTTCATCAAATCGCTCCGCTTCATATTCTGGTGGACCTGTTAAGCGTCCTTTTGATCACCAGTCTGATCGAGCTTCTGCCCGGACGGAAAATCAAGCTGCTGCTGTATGCCGGGTTCTGGACCGTCGCCACCATAACTCTGCTTGCCGCGACCGTTTACTTCCGTTACTTCGGGTCCGTGGCCACCTATACGACGCTGTTTGAAATCAACCAGCTGCCGGAAGTGCAAAGCTCCGTGAAGTCATTGGTGACACCGATGGAGCTGCTCTACTTTCTGGATCTCGCCGTATTTCTGCTTTGGCTTGCCGGTAAAGGCATCTCCCGCTTCCGCAAGCGGAATGCGCTGCAGTTTTCCTACGCCCCTGCCAAGCCTGCCGACCTCCGGCTGCCCCGGGTAGCCATGGCGGTCCTCCTGCTTGTATCGCTCGCCACGGGCATCTTTACGGTCCGCAGCTCGGCTGCGACGCCCAATGAGCTGGTTCGCGCCGAAATGCTCGGATTCCCGAATTACCAGGCGTCCGTATTGTGGAACTCTTATAAAGAACGCAACGTGGAGACACTCGTGGGAACCGGAGATTACCCGGAGCGCATGGCGGAGCTGGAGGCGCTGCTGGCGGGGACGCCGGACGGGCAGCAAATCCCGGTTGACGGGGCGGCTCCCGAGCTGTTTGGCTCCCAGGCCGGCAAAAACCTGATCATGGTGCAGCTGGAGGCTACACAGAACTTTGTTATCGGTCTCTCCGTCGGCGGACAAGAGGTGACGCCGGTTCTGAATTCCTTGTCCAAGGAAGGCTTCTATTTCCCGAACGTGTTCCAGCAAATCGGTCAAGGCAATACCTCCGACGCCGAGTTTATGTCCAATACTTCCATTTATCCGACCGCCGCGATCGCCATGTCCAAAGGCTATTCCGACCGGGCGCTGCCGTCGCTGCCGAGGCTGTTGGAGGAAAAAGGCTATGCGACGATGACGCTGCATCCGAACAACGTCTCGTTTTGGGACCGCGACAAGATGTATCCGGCGCTTGGCTTCGACAAATACTACGATAAACCATCGTTCAAAAACGACCATTTCAACAGCCTGGGCGCATCCGATGAAGAGCTGTACCGGGTAGGGCTGGAGAAGATCGCCAAAGCGGCCGGGTCGGGCAAGCCGTTTTACGCCCAGTTTGTGACGACTTCGAGCCATCACCCGTTCGTCATCCCGGATGACAAGAAAATGCTGGAGCTGCCCTCCGATTGGGCGGACACCGAGCTGGGCCACTATCTCCAATCGCTGCGTTATACCGACTATGCGCTCGGAAAGCTGATTGAGGGCCTCAAGCAGCAGGGAATCTGGGAAAATACCGTCCTGGTCCTCTACGGAGACCATGCCGGGCTTCAGGCCGACAAGAACGATCCGGAAGAGGTTTCGGAGCGTCTTGGCATTTCCTACGACGGAAAAATTTCGCGCTTTAACATTCCGCTGATCATACACGCGCCGGGAACCGAAGGACGCGTCATCGAGAAGGCCGGGGGCCAAGTGGACATTCTGCCGACCGTTAAAAACCTGCTGGGCGTGGAGGAAAAGCCGGAAAGCTTCGTCCACTTCGGGCACGACCTGATCAACGTGGAGCACAACGTCGTGGGAATGCGCTATTATTTGCCGACCGGTTCGTTCTTTAACGACGAGATTTTGTTTATTCCCGGCAAAGGGTTTTCCGACGGGACGGCATACTCCCTTAAAACGCACGAGCCGGTTTCCGATTTTTTGGCCTACGAGAAAGACTACGAATACGTGCTGGAATGGATGAGATTGTCAGATACTTACGTGAAGCAGCTTCCGAAACGGAAGTAATCCGGTGGGTATAGTCGCCCCGGGAAAGGAAAAATCCGGTTTTCACCACCCCGAAAAAGGAGTTTTGAAACACCCGGTTAGAATTCCCATGGGCCATCCGCCCAGCTTGAAACCCCTTACGCCGCCTGGATTTAGCCCGTGTGCCCCGCACACGGGCTTCTCTGTGGCAGGATTTCCCGGTTTTTTTCGCGGGACAATCCTGATAACCTGAGGCCAGAAACCGAAAGGGGAGAAAATAAATGAACAAAATGCAAAAAATCGGTACCGCCGTCATGGCCGCTATGATCACCTTCGGAGCTGCCGGAGCAATCACGGCCCCCTCGGCGCAAGCCGCTTCCGTTTCGGCGGACCGACAGAAAGTCGTCAGCATTGCCAAGTCGTACATGGGCAAGGTCCAATACGTATACGGCGCACGCAACACAAGCAACCTGACGTTCGACTGCTCTTCGTTTACCCAATTTGTCTTCAAGAAAGCCGGCTATAAAATCGGCTGGGGCGCCAACATTCAAACGAAGTACGGCACTAAAATCACGTCTATTTCCAACTTGAAGGTTGGCGACCTGGTAATGTTTAAGAGCACCAAAAACAACCGCATTGGCCATGTAGGGATCTACATTGGCAGCGGCAAATTCATTCACAACCTGAATCCTGCGAACGACGTAGTTATCAGCGACCTGACCAAAGGAAGCTGGAACAAGCGGTTCATGCAAGGAACCCGCGTCATCAAGTAATCCGCCCATTTCAGTGCCCGCCGCTTCGCCGCCCGCGTACAATGGCTTGAACTGGCTAGACGGCCAGAACGCGAGGGAAGGGGAGAAACGGGCATGGGCACGGCTCTGGTCACCGGAGGAGCGGGTTTCATCGGCTCCCACTTAACGAGAGTGCTGCTTGAGAATGGCTATCGAACAACGGTGCTGGATAACTTGAGCACCGGGAAACGCGAAAATGTTCCCGACGAAGCGGAATTTGTGTTGGCGGATCTGAGGACAAGCGAAGCGGGGGAACGGATTGCGGAGCGGAAGCCGGATGTGATTTTCCATCTGGCGGCGCAAGCGGATGTGCAGCGCTCGATCGCGAATCCGCAGGACGACTTCGCCGTCAACGCAGCCGGCACCGTTTGCGTGCTTGAAGCGCTGCGCAAAGCGGGAAAAGGAAAGCTGGTGTTTGCGTCGACTTCCGCCGTATACGGCCTGCCGGACTGCGAGCGGATTCAACCCGGCGATCCCGCTTCTCCCGTTTCGTTTTACGGCTTGTCCAAGCTGGCCGCCGAGCATTACATCCGGATGTATCATGCCTTTTTTAACATCCCTTATCTGATTCTTCGTTACGGAAACGTATACGGCCCCGGCCAAACCCCAAAAGGGGAAGGCGGGGTCGTTTCCGTTTTTCTGGACAACATGAAGCAAAGGAAGCCGCTTGCGGTGCATGGCGACGGAGGGCAGACACGCGATTTCATCTACGTGAAGGATATCGCGGCCGCCAATCTGGCGGCGGCGCGGACGCAAACCTGCGGAACGTTTCATGCCAGCACCGGCACGCCGACCTCGATTCTGGAGCTTCTGAAGGAGTTGGCTGCGGTTTCGGAGCAGAATCCGCTTGTCATTCACAAGCCCGCCCGGGAGGGCGACATCCGGCACAGCTGTCTGGATAACGCCGAGACGCGCAAAGCGCTTCTGTGGCGGCCCGAATGGGAGCTGAAAGACGGGCTGCGGGAAACGTACCGGCATTGGTTTCCCGAAACCGAAGGAGAAAGCCAAGGTTAAGCCCCCGCCAGCCGGATACCGGCCAACAACTGCGTCCAATGGGCGTCGCAGCGGTTGTACCAAATGTCCTCGGCCGGCATTTCGACGGCGCAAATCCGTTCGTCCGGCCAGGCACAGTCAAACAGGCACGGGACGGAAGAGCCGTTAACCAGCAAGATGCGGTAGTGCCCGGCGACCAGCTGCGACAGGCAGGCATCCAGCGCTGTCGCCTGTTCGTAGCTGCCCTGCAGGCGGACGAAAAGCGTTCTGCCGCCGGGAGCGCTCAGCTGATGGTAAAAGCGCCGGGTTCGGCGGGCCAGCTTTTCCCGGAACTCCGGGTACGTAACCAGATGTTCCCCAGGGTTCCGGTTTACCGAAAAATCATGAACGGAGAGAATGCCGGTGCCCCGGTCCAGAACCATCCAGTTGGCGCCGGAGGAGCCCGTAACGGCCAGGTTGTGCTCCTCCATCATGCCGGCCCCTCCTTGGCCGATCAGGTTCGTTACTGTCGAAAAGTCTTCCGTAACAAACCAGTCAAACACGCCGGACGCATTCCTCAGCCCGTTTTTCTCCAGTTGTATGGAGGGCATGCAGTTCATGCCGAGGCTCACGATGGCGTCATATTCGCCTTGAATCCCGCTTAAATTCATAGGTATCCCTCCTTTTGGGCTCACATAAGATGAAGAGAAAGCCAGTTTGCGGGGTGATGGAGCATGACCATTTACCGGCTTGAGGCAGTAGCCGGGGGACCGTACGATTTTAAGGCGGTCCAGTCCGTATCCGTGGAAGCGCTCAATGCCGGGCGGACGGATTTCGATGTTTTGACGCAGGGCTTTGTTTTGGAGGCGCAAGCTTATGAAGGGCTGCACCGGATCACGCCGGGGCCTTTGCTTCCCCGGACGATGATTCTGCCGTCCTTGCCGACCGGAGAGCTTCCTTTTAAACTGACGCTCGTCACCAACCGGGATACGCGGGGGAACGCCGTCTTCCTGGTCCGGCTTTATCGCGAAGGGCGTCTAATCGAGCTTTTGACCAATGAGCACTTGAATGTGGACCCCGAGGAGGCGAACGCATGATCCGGCACCGAGGGGAGAACCGCATTGCCCCGGGAACGCATGCCCTGCCGCTTATGGCCGAGACGGAATCGTTTTTGCTGACGTCGCTTTCCGTTCCGGCCGGGCTGCCCGGCGATACGCTTCGGCTTCGGGCTTCCGTGGAGTGGGAGAACACGCATCCGGGAGACATCGGTCATCTTGATCTTCTGCTGGTTTGCGACAACCGCCCGGGAATCTGCCTCGCCGAAACGGAAGGAAGCTGCTATGTCCGCACGACGACCGTGCTGGAATACGCAGAACCTTGCCATACGGGAGAGCCGCGCTTGTTTATCCTGGCGGCCCGTTCGGAAGAGTCCGCGGCGAGGATCGTCGGGCCGGTTGTATTTTCGTACGCGGTTAACGGGATTTAAAAGCGCCTGGAGGATTGGTACGCAGCCCTTGCAGAATTCGAACGTCGGGAATGGAATAGTCTTCGGGCAAGCCGTCGACAATGGCGTTCCAAAGCCGGTAATCCACCCAAAGCTCGGGGCTGCCGACCTCCGTCCGGAAAAGACGGTTGTAGAGATCGGAAGGCACGTTAAAGGACGGCTTCACGCTGCACTCTCTCCCTTCCTTTTTCAATGGCATGCCGGTAGCAGTGAAGCATCCGTTCCACCATCGTATCCAGCGACCAATGGCCGGGCGCTGTTTTTTTTGCGTTTTGGCCGAAAAGGCGCCGCATTGGATCGTTGGCAAGCAAAAACTCCAGATGGCTGCTCATGCTGTGGACATCTCCGACCGCCGAAACCAGGCCCGTAGAGCCGTGGCGAACCGCTTCCGGCAATCCGCCGGCATCTGAAACAACGCTGGGGAGTCCGGCCATTTGCGCCTCCATGACGGAAAACGGCTGATTGTCCTGTACGCTCGGATGGACGAAAATATCCGCCCGGGCGAGCAGGGCCGGCACATCGTTCCGGTTGCCGAGAAAACGGACGTCGTCCGCAAGCGCCCGGTTTTGCACCAGCGTCTCCAGCTCCGTCCGGATGTCGCCGTCGCCCGCAATCCAGCAGACCCAATCGGTCCGTCGCTGCTTCAGCAGAGCAAGCGCTTCAATGAGGTAATCGAGCCCCTTGACCCGAACGAGGCGGGAAGGACAGAGTATCACTTTTTTGCCTTTTGGCGCACGCATGTCGGTCCCTCGCGCCATGACGGAGAAAAACCGTTCCGTATCCAGACCGTACGGAAACGTGCAGAACTGGGCGTCGGGAACCGCATACTCTTCGGAAAGCAGCTTTCTCAGCCAGTAGGTGGAGGTAATGGTCAGGTCGCTGACAGTGGCCCCGTAATGCTCCAGCGCCCAATAATACCGCCATAATGGCGTCGAGCGGAAATGCGTGTCCGTCTTTTGCAGGGAAAGCATAACCTCCCGTGCCAGCGATCCGTGGACGCTGGTGACAAGCCCCGTTCCGGGCGCTTTTACCCGGCTAAGGGCAAGGGAAGAGATCACATCCTGCGCGTGAATAACGTCATACTCCTTGACGCCGAAGGAGGCCGCCGACAGCTCCATGCAGTACCGGTCCGTTTCGACATGAAAAACCCAGGAATCCATATGCAGCTCGGGCGCCGTTCCTTCCGTCAGCTTGCTTTTCAGCAGAGGAAGAATTTTGTCCTTGGGCACCTCCCGGTTTTGGCCGACCATGTAATATTTGGGAAGGTCGGGACCGTTTCCGAAAAGGTCGACGGTGTGGCCGAGCTTTTCCAGGCGGGTTTTCAGCTGCATCATATAAGGCCAAACGCCTCCAAGATGAGGAAGCGGCCAGTAACAGGCCAACAAAACCTTCACAGTCAACACCTCGTTTATGGATATGCCCGGATGAAAGCTTGATACAGAATATGGGAAAAGGTCGGGAGAGAAGCGACGAACGCCTGTAGTCGCTTCCCCATTTTCCGCGAATCCCCCGAAAAGGACAGCAAAAAAGCCGGCCGCAGAAGCGGCCGGCCGGGAGCGTTACTATTCCGTTGTATAGAGAGTGGCGTCCAGCTCCGTTACAAAAGGCGTCAGCAGACCGGACGCATACAGCCGCAGCCGGTGCATGGCGCGGGTGCATGCCGTATAGAACAGCTTGCGTTCGCTGTCCCGCCGGTAAACCCCCGCAGAGGCGTCGTAGATCAGCACGGCGTCGAACTCGACCCCTTTGGCAAGATAGGAGGGGATAACGACGGCTCCTTTTTCAAAGGAAGGCGTATCCTTGCGGATCAAGCCCATGGAGCCGCCGCTGCTTTGGACAAGCGGAAGGAGGGCTTCATAGGCTCTGCGGGCTTCCTCCGCAGTTTTCGTCAGGACGGCGACCGTTTCAAAGCCTTCCTCCCGGAGGCGTTCCAGATCGTCGGCCACCGTCCGGTTTCTCGCGGCCTCGTCCGCGCACTGGATGACGGCGGGCTTGCCGCCGGGCCGGTTGAAGGGGATGATCCGGTCTCCGCCCGCCAGCATGCCGCGCGTAAATTCGACAATTTCGCGGGTGGACCGGTAGCTTTGCGTCAGGACAATCCGCTCCGTCTGATCCTCTCCATACAAGCTTCCGAGCGTCCGGTCTTCCGTCAGGGAAGTCGAATGGGCGAAAATCGCCTGATTGAAGTCGCCGAGCACCGTCATCCTCGCCCTCGGGAACAGGCGTTTGAGAAATTCAAATTGAAACGGCGAGTAATCCTGCGCCTCGTCCAGCAGCACCTGGCGCACCTGGGTGTTGGTCTGGAAGCCTTCCACAAGCTCCTTCAGCAGGAGGAAGGGGGTGGCGTCCTCGTGCAGCAGCTTCTTCCGATCCAGCGCTTCAATCGTCACCGTCCCGATCCGGTCCCAGTCCGCCGGAAGGGAAGACGAATCAGGCTCGGCAAGCTTTCGGGTCAAGGACGCGTCCGTGAACAAACGGCGGTACAGGCCGCGCAGATTCGCGAAGCGCAGCTTTTTTATCCGGGCGCGAAGCGGCTTGAAGTGCTCCTGAACAATCATCGCGCGAAGAATCGTTTCCTCCTGGTCGGCGTCGTCAAAGCCGGGCTCACGATCCGCGCGGCTTTTGCGGAACCGGACGTATGCTTTTTGATACTGCTCCTTGTCCAGGTAATCCAGTTCGTCCGTCACCCAGTCGGCCGTCCGTTCCTCCTGCTCCAGAAGCTTCAGCTCGCCAAGCAGCCATTCTTTTGTCAGCTCCATGCGGTTTGCAAGCCGGATGGAAGGGTCGTACGAGTAAAAATGCTCCCGGATGCGTTCCGCGGATACAAGAGGCCGTCCGCGGAAAGAAACGCTGCGAAACAGCATGCCGTCCTTCTCCAGATACTGTTTGTACCGCAGGATAACATTAAGGAAGGCTTCCGAGGCCTTGTAGCGGATGCCGGAGACACGGGCTTCGTAGCCTTCCGATCCTTCGCCGGTCAAAATGTACTCGATTTGATCGAACGGGCTTTCCAGATCAAACTGCCGGCCCAGCATATGCTCCAGGTATTCCTGAAAAGTGGTCTGCTGCATGTTTTCCTCCCCAAGCTCGGGGAGGACGGAAGCGACGTAGCTGTTAAACATCGGATTGGGCGAAAACAGGACGATCTGGTCGGCCTTGAGAAAGCCGCGGTACCGGTACAGCAAGTAGGCGACACGCTGCAGCGCCGCCGAGGTTTTTCCGCTGCCAGCCGCCCCCTGGACGACCAGGAGCCGGCTGGCAAGGTTGCGGATAATCCGGTTCTGCTCCTTCTGAATGGTCGCCACAATGCTGCGCATCCGGGCATCGGCGCCGCGTCCGAGCGCCTGCTGCAGAAGCTCGTCGCCGATGGTGACGCCGGTATCGAACATGGACTCAAGAGCACCGTCCCGGATCACGTACTGGCGCTTGATATCGAGCGTTCCTTCGATTTTGCCGCCCGGCGTCTCATAGCTTGCCGGTCCGGGGGGATAATCATAATAGAGGCTGGCCACGGGCGTCCGCCAGTCGTAAACGTAGAAGGTGCCGGTTTCTTCGTCCAGAAAAGACGAAACGCCCAAATAAAACGGTTCCGATTCGCCGGAGCCGTTCTCACGGAAATCGATCCGGCCGAAATAGGGGGAGGGGAAGAGACGCTTTAATCCGGTTAACCGGTTTTCCCGGTAGCGGTGGCTCACTTCCCGCTCGGTCAGCACCTCCGCCTGCTGGCGCAGGCTGGCATAAGTTTCAATGACGTCGTCGGCATTGCTTAAATTGACGGTCACGTCGTCCCAGAAATGAGTTTTGATCTCCACAACCTGCCCGCGAAGCTCGCTGACCTCCGGCTCCAGCCGTTCGATCTCCTTGCGCAGCAGGCTACGGATCCGATCAACCCGCTGCTGTTCCTTTTGCAAATCCATGGTTTCATCCTGCACACCGGTACACTCCTTTGCGTGTAAAAAACCACTTGACAAATCCAAGGGATATAGCTATAATAAAATAGAACAATACTGCACTTGTGAATTATAATTATTTTGACAATGTCTATAGTTTACCATTTTCCGTTTTTAAATTCAATAACCGCAAGCCGGCCGATGCGCCGGCTTTTTTTATTGCTTGCCGAAGGAAAAGAAAACAGAAAAAAACCGCGCACGCAGCGCGGTTCTACGAAGCAGGTTTACACGATCTTGGTGGTCCACGATTCGCAGTTCCAGACATCGGTGACGACGTCGTTGTAGAATTCCGGTTCGTGGCTGATCAGAAGCACGCTGCCCTTGTACTCTTTCAAGGCGCGTTTCAGCTCTTCCTTGGCGTCTACATCCAGGTGGTTGGTCGGTTCGTCCAGCACCAGGAGGTTGGTTTCCCGGTTGATCAGCTTGCACAGGCGGACCTTGGCTTTCTCGCCGCCGCTCAGCACTTCGATGCGGCTTTCAATGTGCTTGGTGGTCAGCCCGCATTTGGCCAGCGCCGCCCGGACCTCGAACTGTGTGAAGGAAGGGAACTCGTTCCAGATTTCCTCGATGCAGGTTTTGCCGTTGGCCGTTTTGATTTCCTGTTCAAAATAGCCGATTTCCAGATAATCGCCGCGTTCCACGGAGCCCGACAGCGGTTTTATTTCGCCGAGGATGCTGCGCAGAAGCGTCGTTTTGCCGATGCCGTTCGCGCCGACCAGCGCAAGCTTTTGTCCGCGCTCCATGGTCAGGTTCAGCGGGCGGGAGAGGGGCTCGCCGTACCCGATTACGAGGTCCCTCGTTTGAAATACAAAACGGGCGGAAGCGCGGGCTTCTTTAAACTGGAACACCGGCTTCGGCTTTTCTTTGGCGAGCTCGATGATGTCCATGCTGTCCAGCTTCTTCTGCCGGGACATTGCCATGTTGCGCGTGGACACGCGCGCTTTGTTGCGGGCTACAAAATCCTTCAGGTCGGAAATTTCCTGCTGCTGGCGCTTGAAGGCGGCTTCCAGCTGCATTTTTTTCGCCTCGTGCTGCTGCAGGAAGGTGTTGTAATCGCCGACGTAGCGGGTCAGCTCCTGATTTTCCATGTGATAGATCAGGTTGATGACGCTGTTCAGGAACGGAATATCGTGTGAAATGAGAACAAACGCGTTTTCGTAGTCCTGCAAATAACGCTTCAGCCATTCGATGTGCTGCTCGTCCAGGTAGTTCGTCGGTTCGTCCAGCAGCAAAATATCCGGCTTCTCCAGAAGGAGCTTGGCAAGCAAAATCTTGGTCCGCTGGCCGCCGCTCAGATCGTGCACGTCCCGCTCCAGCCCGATGTCGTCCAGGCCGAGACCGCGCGCGACTTCCTCGACTTTGGCGTCGATGGTGTAAAAGTCGTTCGCCGTCAGGGTGTCCTGAATCGTGCCGACCTCCTCCAGCATTTTCTCCAGCTCGTCCGGCGATGCGTCGCCCATGCCGGCGTAGAGATCATTCATTTTGGCCTCCATGGCGAACAAATAGCCGAAAGCGGTTCTCAGCGCTTCGCGGATGGTTTGGCCTTTCTGCAAAACGGCATGCTGGTCCAGATAGCCGACGCGCACGTTGCGCGACCACTCCACCTTGCCCGAATCGGGCTCCAGCTTCCCGGTAATGATGTTCATGAACGTAGACTTGCCTTCTCCGTTCGCCCCGATCAGGCCGATATGCTCGCCTTTGAGCAGACGAAACGAAACGTCGTTAAAAATCGCCCGGTCTCCGAACCCGTGGCTGATGTTTTTTACCGTTAAAATGCTCATATTCGCCAACCTTTGCTGATTAATCTCGCATCTTTATGATTATAGTCCGATTTCCCGCCGAAACTCAACCGCGTCTTTTGTCCCGAAGGCCTTTTCCGCATTGACCCGCTGAACATACGTTCGCTATACTGGAAAAGAACGGAATCCCATTTCGGCCAAAAGAGGTGCCCCCTTGAAAAATTTATCGCTTCGCAAAGACGAGGCCCGCTGTTATCTGCTCGCCTACCAAGGCTTGTGGCCGCCTCGTTCGGCGGAAGGCAAAACGGGTATCTTGGCGTACCTATCGAAAACGGGCTGCATCCAATTCGATCCCCTGAACATCGCCGGCTACAATCAGGAGCTGGTGCTGCAGGCGCGGATCGACGGCTTCAAGCCCGGCATGCTGAATGAGCTGCTGTACGAGGACCGGCTGCTGTTTGACTGCTGGGACAAGAACATGTCCATCTGCCTGACGGCGGACTGGCCGGCGTTCCGCCGCTTCCGCGAGGCGCACCGGTATCTGGGCGAGCCAGACAAGCCGGCCGCCGCAGTGCTGGAGGAGGTGCGCGCTCAATTGAACGCGCGCGGCCCATTGTCCTCCGCCGACCTCGCGCTGAACGAGAAGGTGAACTGGTCCTGGGCGCCCACCCGGCTGTCGCGGGCCGCTTTGGAAAGCATGTATTTCTGGGGCGAGCTGATCATTCATCATAAGAAGCGGACGCGCAAGTATTACGACTTTGCCCGGAAACATCTTCCCGCCGGGCTGGCCGACGCGCCGGACCCGCATCCGGAAGACGAAGATTATTTCGATTGGCGCGTGCTGCGCCGGGTCGGCGGCATCGGGTTGGCCTGGAACCGCTCCGGGGACACCTGGCTCGGCATGGCCGGAGCGGGCTACGGCATGAAAAGCCCGGAGCGCACGCGCGCCTTCGCCCGCCTTGCAGAGCGCGGCGAGCTTCTTGCCGTAAGCGTCGAAGGCGCTTCGGCGCAGCTCTATATGAGGGAGTCCGACCTGCCCGCGCTGGAGCGCGTGCTGACGGAACCGCCCCGCGAGGCGGAAGAGCACCGGGCGGCCGTTATGGCTCCGCTTGACAACCTGCTCTGGGACCGGCGTCTGCTGCTTGAGCTGTTCGGCTTCGATTACCGCTGGGAGGTTTACAAGCCGGCCGCCGAACGGGCCTACGGGTATTACGTGCTTCCCGTTTTGTACGGCGACCGCTTTGTCGCCCGGTTCGAGCCGGGAAGGGACAAGAAGACGGGCATGCCGCTTATTCGGAACTGGTGGTGGGAGCCGGGCGAACCGGCCGGAGAAGCAGTGCTTCGCGAAGTATCGGCGGCTCTGGAAAGCTGGCTGCGCTATCTCGGCGCGGAGTCTGTCGGCGTCTCGGCCGAAGCGGCGGACCGGATGCCTATAAACAAACTCGCCCTTGCCGCCGTTCCGCTTCCAAGCTAAGGTTAAGGCAAGGATGAACAAACCTGCGCCTGACCGCCGTCCGGCACGGGAAACGGGAGGACTCTTTTTGACGGAACCGAAAAACGATAGGACCGGCAGCACCAATATAACCGAAGGAACGGATAACGGGGGGCCGCTTTTGCCGCTGGCGAACGGCCTGCATGCCTTGGCCGGCCTCGGTCCGGAGCTGCTGAAAGAGCTGGACACGCTTGCGGCGCTGTGCGAGCGGCACGACGGCATCAAGCTGAAATTGAACCGGGAAATGCTGCGCAAGCGGCCTGCCGGCGGCTGCCATGATTTCATCTGGATCGAGGATGGACGCATGATCGGATTTCTGGGCCTGTATACGTTTCAGCCTGCGGAATCGGAAGTGGGCGGCATGGTGCATCCCGGCTTCCGCCGGCGCGGCATTTTCAGCGCGCTGCATGAAGCGGCCCGGACCGAAGCCGCGAAGCGGGACGTCCGCAAGCTGGTCTTCGTTTGCCCTGCGGACTCTCCGACGGGCAAAGCTTATCTGCAGGCTGGCGGGCTCCGCTACGCGTATTCGGAGTACGCGATGGTCTGGCGGGAAGACGCCGCCTTGTCCGAAGCGAAGGCGGCGGCCGCTGGCGGCGCGCCGGCCGTTGTTCTGCGCGAAGCCGGTCAAGCCGACCGGGAGCTTTTGATCGAGCTGGACGCCGAGGGATTCGGCGACCCGGCAGAAACGGCAGCCTCTTATGTGGACCTCACGCTGCAAAATTATCCGGAGGACCGGGCTTACGTCGCCTATGCGGCCGGGGAATACGGACAGATAGCGGGCGGCCGGCCCATCGGCAAGATCAATATCCAAGCCGTAAACGGGAACGCGCACTATTTTGCTTTTTCCATCCTGCCCGATTGGCGGGGACGCGGGTTCGGACGAGCCGTTTTGCAGGAAGCGGTCGGTCTAATGCGGGCCGAAGGCCAGAAAAGCTTTGCGCTGGAGGTGGCCTGCGAGAACGAGAAGGCGCTCGGGCTGTACCATTCGTGCGGCTTCCGGGAAACGGGCGCCAACGATTATTACGAGCAGGAAATAAGTCAATGACCGTAAAAGGGAGGAGATCACCGTGAACACCATACCATCCGGGGACCGCATTCGAATCGTTGAATACGATCGGCAGTACGCTAAGGCGCTGGCGGACATGTGGAACCTGAGCGGCGAAAGCTGGGGAGGGGACAGCCAGCACCGGACGGAGCAAAGCGTAGCGGAGGAGCTGGAAAGCTCCGGCAACCTCAAGGCGTTCCTTGCCATGGACGGAGAAGAAGCCGTCGGCTTTTGCAGCTTTTCGCAATACCGTTTTGACGAAGGGGCGCTCTACATTCCGCTTCTGAACGTGCGGCCGGATTATCACGGCCGAAAGGTTGGCAAAGCGCTTGTTCTCCGCGCGCTGCAAACCACGATTGAAATGAAATGGCCGCGGCTCGATCTCTTCACCTGGGCGGGAAACACCAAAGCCGTGCCGCTCTACAAAAAATGCGGCTTTTTCTGGGAAAAGAAGGACGATTCGGTTCACCTGATGAACTTTATCCCGTCCGTGCTGCGGACCGAAGCGCTTGAACCTTACATGAGCGAGCTTGACTGGTATGATGACAGCACCCGGCTGATCGAAATCCGGCCGGACGGACGCGAAGCCGGAAACGGCTTTCAATGCTTTGATTATACCTGGGAGAAGAACGGCCGTTCCTTGAGCGTCTCCTTCGAGAAAACGGGCCGGGGCATTCATGCGCTGGAGACGCCCGATTATGCAGTCCGGACGGAAATCGAAGGGCATGATCTGGTGTTCGGAGGAACCTATCCGGTCCGATACATCATCACCAACAAATCGGGAAATCCGCTCTCGGTCGAAATTGCGGGAAAGGGCGACAAGAACATCCGTTTTGCCTTGCAGCGCAAGCTGGAGGTGGTTGGCGAAGCGGTGGTGGAAGGCGAGTTCACCGTCGACCCGGTGCCGGAGGAGCAAAACGATTGGAAAACGCATCCGGCCGTCATTACGGAATGGACCCTAAACGGACGGAAAGCGGAGCTGCGGACCGGGATCGCGCCGAAATTTCCCGCCTCGCTTTCGCTCACCGGCGTGCGGAAAGAGAGTTATCCGGGCGAAGAGGGCCGTTTGTATCTGAACGTTGAGAACTTTTATTCCGAAAAGGCCTCGTTTTCCTTCGAGCTCCCGGCGGACGGCTGCGCAGCGTTTGCGGAGCGCCGGGTCTCCGTGTCGCTGGAGCCCCGCGCCAAAACCTCCGTCGCGCTGCCTTATCAATTGAAGCAGGCCGGCGTCGTGGCGTTTGATGCGATGGTCAAAGCCGTTCCCGAAAAAGGCGGGGAAGTGACGTTCAGCCGCCGGATCGGGTGGGCGTTCTCCGCACCGCACGGCGCAGGCGGCGGAGAGCTGCCGGACCGGTGGGTGGCCGTGAACGGAATGTATGCCGTGGTGCTGGAGAAACGGACCAACAACCTTTTCCTTGATTATGCTTCTCAAGGGACGGGAGCGTTCTGGCCGTTCCCGCGGCTAGGCAAACCTTATTCCCTGGAGCTCGCCCAGAAAAAGCCCGAGCAGGTACGTGTGTTCGCGGACGGACCGGCGCAGGTGCTGGAAGCCGACTACCGTCCGTCCGAGCACCCGGACCTAACCCTTACTTCCATTGTTCGCTTGGATGCGAACGGGCTGGCGGAGCACCGTTTCCGGCTGCATAACGGCGGAAACAAGCCGACGAGTGACCAACTGATGCTGATGGACGGGTTTTATTTCCCCTTCAACCGGCCCGTTTATCCGTACGAAGGCCATTTCTTCGGATTGGAGGAGCCGGATGCCGCCCAACCGGTCAACTGGGATTTTGCGCAGCTGAGCGAAAACTGGCTGTTCAGCCGGGGAGACCGCTTTTCCTGCGGCGTCTGCTGGCATCCGTCGCAGCATCCCGTGGCCGTTGAGCGCGGCTTCGGCGTCGAGCATCCGGCCGGCGGGCTTGCGCCCGGCGAAAGTCTCTTGACCAATCCGGTCTCGTTCGCCGCGGGAACCTTTGCCGACTGGAAGGACTTCCGCGCATTTGCGACGGGGAAACGGACCGGGCAAAGCCCTGCGCTCAGCGACAGCCTGGCGTTTACCGTGAACGAAGGAAATCCGTTTGTCGCCTCGGCTGCGTCTTTTGAAGCGGAAGCCAAAGAGTGGAGACAGCTTCCGCTTTCGGGCAAGCTGGACGCCGAATTGGAAGGAAGCGGACAGAAGGGACAACCGGCGGAAAAAACCGCCGAAAGCCGGACTGCACGCTACACATTCGCCGCGCTGCCCGAAGGGGCCGCCGAACGGGCGGTGTTCGTCCAGGAGGGAACGATCCTGCGCCGGGTGAGAAAAACCGCGCTGTTCGCCGTTTCGTCCGGAAGCGTCGCTTTAACGACAACCGACGGGCCAGCAGGCGAAACGCTGGTTGCCGACAACGGTGTGCTTCGGTTCGAGGCGGCCGCCGGATTTGGCGGCGTTGTCCATTCCTTGCGCCATGAAGGCTTTGAATGGCTGCATTCCTCGTTCCCGACGCCCGGTCCGCGCTCCTGGTGGAACCCGTGGCACGGAGGCCTCGGCATCGGCATTCAGGGGATGTCCGGCTACAGCCTTTATCTGGAGCCCCGGACCGCAGCATTCGCTTCCCTCAAGGACGGTTTGGGGAATACCTGGAGCGGCATCCGGCTGCGCACGGCCATCACCCAGCACGATGTTTTCCGCGGACTGGAAGTCGATCAATATTATGTGACGCTTCCCGGCGTGCCCGTTTTGGCGGCCTTTACGGAAGTGAGAAACGGCGGCCCTTCGGCGCTGCCCGAGTTCAAGCTGGAGGAAACGCATTTTATGGTTCCGCGTACGTCAGGCCCGGCCGGCTGGATGGAACTGCCCGGCGGAAACCGGTACGGCATCGGCGATTCGGAAGCGGAGCTGTCTGCCCGCGGCTTGGTGCGCTTTGGCGCGGAAGGAGCAAAGACCGATCTGCAGCTGGTTTACGATCCGGCGGATACCACCTCGGAGGCTTACACAAACAACAAGCTGACCATTTTCGGGGTAATGCGGACCATGAATTTGGCCGACAATTGGACCGTGCGGACGAAACCCGCATTCTTCCTCTTCAGCCCGCTTCAGTATGAATGGAACGAGCTGGAGCCGCTTACCCGCCTGACGTTCCCGACGGATCAGGGCGCGCACGAGTAACGCCACAAACCGCGATACCCTTTTCAAAAGAGAGGAGGCGCTGGCTTTGCCGGTTATTGACATACACGTTCATTTTTCCAACATTGAAAGCTTTCGGCGCACCGCCCTGGATTTGTCGCGGGTCGATTATTCCGGCGAAGGGCTCCGCCGCGAATTCGCCGAGCACGACGTGGTGCTCGGCGTCGGAATGGGCGTCACCGAGCAGACGCCCGGCGCTTTTCCCGACAGCGCGTCGCCGAGCCCGATGGGGCTTGATCTGGAGCCGGAGCTTCCCGGCTTCCTGATGGAATGCGTCGGCATCAATCCGCTTCAGCTCGCGGCAGGAAAGACAGCGCAGCTGGATCGGATTGAGGCGCGGCTGCGCGCCAGGGAAGTGGCCGGGATCAAGCTCTACGCCGGTTATTACCACTATTACGTGCACGATCCGATATACGGACCGGTTTATGAGCTGGCCCGGCAATACCGGGTGCCGGTGGTCATACACACGGGCGATACGTATTCCATGAACGGGCTTCTGAAATACTCCCATCCGCTCACCGTCGACGAGCTGGCGTTTCAGCAGCGCGGCGTAAACTTTATGCTCTGCCACCTGGGCGATCCCTGGGTAATGGACGCAGCGGAGGTGGTGGCCAAAAACCCGAACGTTTATGCGGATCTCTCCGGACTGGTGGTCGGTGACGGCCCTCATTTTGAGCGTTTCATGAACGAGCCTTTGTTTATGGATCACTTTCGAAGGGCGCTTGTTTATGCCGACCGCTACGACAAGATGCTGTTTGGGACGGACTGGCCGCTGGCCCCGATCGGGCTGTACCTGGAGTTTGTGCGCCGCCTGATCCCCGAAAAGTTCCATGACCAAGTGTTTTACCGGAATGCGCTTGAGCTGTTTCCCCGTGTGGCGGAGCGGTTAAACGCGGCCAAGTAAAAAAAGTCGTTCCTTCATTGGCCGGGAGAGACAGCGTTTCAGAAGAGCCGTTAGCCACCCATGCCCTGGTAGGCACCACAGACTATGAAGCTGCGTTGTCTTCAGGGTAGAAAATGAAAATAAAGTTGCGTTATTTTCAGGGTGGATTTTTTG